>CAYTUO010000380.1:0-4476 GCA_964441015.1 uncultured Pleurocapsa sp. | reverse complement strand
GAAACGAGCGGTGATTCTGTTCCAACCACCACCCAAAATCTATATGAAAATGGGGGAGGGTGGAACACTAATCAAAGCCAGACAGAGCAAAGAGTTGAAAGGGATTTTTTGCCTCGAAAAAATGAAGCGTCTAATTCGGAGTTGCAGGGTTGTTTAAAACAACTGCGGCAAGTTAAGACGGCTGATGATTACTGGAGACTTTACGAGCAGAATTCTCAACGGGTTGAGGAGGCGTGGAAGCTGTTGCACTCAGCAGAGCAATTAAGGATTCAACAAATCTGCGATGAGGGGATAGATCCGTTGGAGCAATGGAAGGAAGGCGATCGCGTGATGTTGTGGCATCCGTTTGGTCAGAACTGGGGTTTAGCTACGGTTAAGCAGGTGGTAACTGGAGTAGCGGGGTTTGTGTATGCGTTGAGGGATGACGGGTTTGGGTTGCATTTGGGACGCGGTAGGTTAGGTTTGATTGTGCCGATTTAACGTTTGCCGGAGTATAGTCTCGATTACAACTTGCTTGAGTTAGTATGGCATTCAGCATTTGTCTCAAAAACTTTTATATAACCAATCTGCGATTTATCAGGAGCGAAAGGGAACTATAAAACTATGGGATATTGAGCTTGCAAAGGGTAAGTCATTGAGAGGTTTTAATGAGCGATCGCGATTTTTACCGTGCCATTCCCGAACCAGGGCAATTAGTTGAAGTTCGAGGGAGAAGATTTTCGGTCGCGGATATCCGTATAAGTTTGGTTTGGATTTCCGCATCGTCAACAGCGATTTGATGAGGCAATTGCGGCGCAGTCGGGGACTGCACGTTAACCCCTGGACGCATTTTCCCCGTTTGATTACCTCGATTGATTTTATCAAACGCGATCGCCCGTTGCGTCTCTTGCGAGAAGTCCTACCCGCAGAGGGAGAATCAATCTATCCTCGCAAGTTCGATCTTTTAATTGTAGACGAGGCTCACAACGTCGCGCCTTCGGCTGGGGGAAATTACGCGATCGATTCCCAACGCACTGCTGCCATTCGCTTGTTAGAACCACATTTTGAGCATAAATTATTCCTAACTGCTACGCCCCACAACGGTTATCCTGAAAGCTTTACCGCCCTACTGGAACTTTTAGACCGCCAACGCTTTGCCAGAGGCATACCGCCCGATAGAAATCAATTACAAGTAGTCATGGTAAGGCGACTGAAGCAGGAGATTACTGATTGGGATGGCAGCCCTAAGTTTCCCGTGCGGCAATTAGAAGCGATTCCGGTTAACTACACAGAAGAGGAGAGAGAAGTAAACCGTTCCTTGAGCCGTTACACCCAATTAAGGTGCAAAGGAGCAAAAGATCGGCTAGAGTTAACCGCGACTGAATTTGTGCTGAAGTTGTTAAAAAAACGAATGTTTTCCTGTCCGGCAGCTTTTCTTACCACGATCGCACAGCACGAGAAGTCTTTACAAGAAGCCAAACGCCGTCGCAGTATAGTCACTTCGGGCGAGGGAATTTTGCGCCGTCAGTTAGAACAAATCGAGGAAGATTTTGCCGATGACGAGTTGTATGAAGAGTCTACCACCGACGCGATCGCGTCTAGTTCTCGCTTATTTCGCGAATTAGATTCCCAAGAGCGAGAACTGTTGGTAGCGTTAAAAAACTGGGCAGAACGCGCCACCAGAAAGCCCGACTCGAAAGCCAAAGAACTGCTGCGCTGGATTGAAAGTAATATTAAACCCGATGGGAAATGGTCGCAGCGACGAGTCATTATCTTTACCGAATACCGGACTACGCAAAAATGGTTATACGACCTATTAGCCGGACAGGGTTTGGCAAGTGGCGATCGCTTGCTTACTCTCTATGGCGGCATGAATAGCGAGGAAAGAGAACGAATTAAAGCAGCCTTCCAAGCCAATCCCGACATTTCTAAGGTGCGAATCTTGCTGGCTACCGATGCAGCATCAGAGGGGTTAGATTTACAAAATTACTGTTCTCACCTCATTCACTACGAAATCCCTTGGAACCCAAACCGGATGGAACAGCGCAACGGGAGGATCGATCGTCACGGACAAAAAGCAAAACAAGTCGATATTTATCATTTTGTCGGTAAAGGTTATTCTTCGCAAGCTACCATCGGCGTGCGACCTGGAGAATTAGAAGGAGATTTAGAATTCCTGATGCGGGCGGCACTAAAAGTTAATAATATCCGTGAGGATTTGGGGAAAGTTGGCCCTGTCATTGCCTCCCAGGTAGAAGAAGCAATGTTGGGGGTGCGAACTAGCTTAGATACTACCCAAGCGGAACGAGAATCCGAAGCAGTGCGCCGCCTGCTCAAGTTTGAGCGCAAAGTAAGAGAACAAATCGAGAAACTGAAAGAGCAGTTAGATGAAACACGAACTAATTTACGCTTAGATCCCCAAAATATTGAATCAGTGGTCAAAATTGGTCTGGAATTGGCAATGCAACCGCCGCTACAACCCGTCGCGGGAACGGCAGGGATATATCGCCTGCCTCCTTTGAAAGGCAGTTGGGCGGCTTGTGGCGAAGGACTGGCGCATCCCCATACTGGAGAGATTCGTCCGATTGTTTTCGATCCAGTATTAATGAAAGGTCGGGACGATCTTGTCTTGGTGCATCTCAATCATCGTCTAGTGCAAATGTGCTTGCGACTGCTTAGAGCAGAAGTTTGGTCAAGAGATAGTCAAAAAAATTTACATCGAATCGCAATAAAAGTTATTCCTAATTCCGTTTTAGAAACTCCAGCAGTCATCGCTTACGGACGATTGGTAATTTTGGGAGGCGACCAGCAAAGGTTACACGAAGAGGTCATTACGGCAGGAGGAAGCCTTAAAGAAGGTAGATTCAGTCGGTTAAACGTGCTAAAAATCAGACAAGCGTTGGAGTCTGCTGTTAGCGAATCCGTTCCCGACTCGTTAAAACAGCGTTTGGTCGAACGTTGGGATAGCTACAGCGAACCGTTAATGAAGAGTTTAGAAACGCGGATGAGCGATCGCGCTGAATCTTTACAAAAAGCTTTACAAGATAGATGCGAAGAAGAAGCAGGAAAAATTGCGGCTATTTTAAACGAACTCAAACAAAGTATCGAACGAGAGTTAAAAGAATCGCAAAAACCGATTCAATTGGAACTTTTTACTAATGTTGAAAAGGAACAATTTGAGAAAAATAGAAGTAGTTTACAAACTAGAATCGAGCAAATTCCTATTGAAATCGAACAAGAAACTCAGGCGATAAAACAGCGATTTGCCAATCCAAATCCTCGATTATTTCCGCTTGCGATCGTTTATTTAGTTCCGAGGAAGTTAATTTAACCCCCCTTCGCCCCCCTTAGTAAGGGGGGTTGGGGGATATCTCATAGTAAGGGGGGTTGGGGGATAATCTCATAGTAAGGGGGGTTGGGGGATATCTCATAGTAAGGGGGGTTGGGGGATAATTCCTGAGCAAGAAAGATTAAAGGGTTTATTCTAGAAAATTAATAACAAAATAATTATGACTCAATTCTACAATCGCACATCAGAAAAAATAAAACGGCAACAATTACGTCGTAACATGACCAAAGCTGAATCTATGGTCTGGTCAAAAATTAGCAATCGACAAATTGAGGGATATAAATTTAGACGACAGTACAGCGTCGAGCGATTTATTCTTGATTTTTACTGTCCGTGCTTAAAATTAGCAATAGAAATTGATGGAAATAGTCACTTTCTAGAGGATGCCCAAAAATACGATCGAGAAAGACAAACTTTTATCGAATCATTTGGGATTACTTTTCTTCGCTTTACGAATGAAGAAGTTTATCGGAATTTAGAGGGAGTAGTAGAAAAAATTAAATCTCAAGCGATCGAATTGAGTAAATTACTTTAAAGTTCCATCTCGGTTCGTTACTCGCCATATTTATTTCGATACTGTTTAATAGCAGCTTTAAGCTTGCCTTTTAATGGCGGTGGATTTTCCATAACCGATAAGAATAAATCGCGATCGCGGTTTGACAAGATTAAGCGTTCGTGACTGTCTACCTGTTGTTTTGAACGCGAAATTTTGGGCATGATTAGAGAAGTCTTAGCACGCGGACACTGATAGTCTAACAACTAAGGCGTACAACGTCCACACAAAATCACTGATATGTCTACTGCCCGTCATCACGCCGAATGGTTATCCCTCGTTGAAGCTTCTGGCCCTTTCCTCAGCATGGAAGTGTTGCTGGGAGCATTTCCCCAAGGATTAGATGCCCACGAAAGCGACCATTTTCGCCTTCTCAAACAAGCGTATGAGGAATGGCTGGAAAATTCTCAAGAATCGGGGATTCATCGCGCTTGGATTCATTGGGTACTTAGAGAAACCTTAGAATTTCCCGACGAGGTGTTATTAACGGGACAAGCAATACCGCAAGGATTACAAGTTACCGTCGCCGAACATCAGGAAACCCTACACCCTGATTGGATTGTGGCAAACCCCCCTCAATCCCCCCTTGATAAGG
>CAYTUO010000379.1:0-4487 GCA_964441015.1 uncultured Pleurocapsa sp. | reverse complement strand
AATCTTGATTGAATAGTGAGACTTGAAAAAGTTTAGCTAAGTTTTGTAGAGCAGTGAGACTGTGGACGAGAAAGTCAAAAACTTCATCCTCGAACTGATGGGGGAACACAACATTATGACCTTGGCGACCATCCGCGAGGATGGATATCCCCAAGCGACTACAGTTGCTTATGTCAATGATGGCTTGACGATCTACGTTGTCGTATCGCCAGACAGCCAGAAGGTACACAACATCAAAAAGTGCAATAAGGTATCGCTGACCATCGATCGCGACTACGAGGACTGGAGTCAGATTAAAGGACTGTCAATGGGAGCGATCGCCGAAATTGTCACCGAACCCGATGAGTTCGATCGCGCGATCGCCATTCTCGAACACAAGTTTCCGCAAATCGGGAAAATGTCTTGGCATCCCACTGCTGAAACAGTGGCGCTCCTCAAGATTACGCCAAAGGTGATTTCAGTGCTCAACTATGCTTTGGGATTTGGACATACCGATCTGGTTGAAGTGTAGGATATGGATTTCCAAGGGTGCAGTCTACATAGATGACCGAAATTCTAAGATACGGAGGAATCAGTTTATGAAACGATTACTGAGAACTTTAAGCTGGATAGCTAGTTTACTCATTTGTTGCTTGGGATTTTTCGGCTGGACTCAACCTTTGATGGCTGGAGAAATTAGCCTTCAGTCGGCGACGGTGTTGGCAGTAACCAATGAATTGCCTAGTGTCGGAGGCGAAAGATTATGCACCGACTCCGGTCAGAAAATCGATTTGAATAATGCCAATCTGGTCGCTTTTACCGATTGTCCGGGATTCTATCCGACCTTGGCGCGATCGCTCGTCACCAATAGCCCCTACGAAAAAGTCGAGGACGTGCTAGAAATTCCTGGTTTGAGCGATCGCCAGAAAGAGCTTCTGAGAGCCAATTTAGATAACTTCACCGTAACCGAACCCGTAGTTCCTCTAGAAATGAGGATGCCTCCTCGTCCGGCTATCGGAAAAATGGTTAAATAATTCATTCCCCCAGCCTTTTCAGCGAAAAGTAACGCGGCTCCCTTCATCGATTTGCTCGGTAGGATGTAGGATCGCCCTTTCCCCTTCTTTAAGTCCCTGCCGGATCTCTGCTTCAAGCTCATTGCGATGTCCGATCGCAACCTGTCGTCGAATCGCTCTGCCATTCTCGACGACAAAAACGCACCAAGCAGATTGCTGGCAGCGAAACAGCGAGCTTATCGGTGCTTTTAGTACATTCTTGCCTTCCCAGACGACGATGCGGACTTCAACGCGGTAGGCATCGCCGAAGGAGGCAGACGAATCGACAAAATCGCCGATGATGTTGACTCGCTGTTCCTCCACGCCTAGAGCAGATACTTTCATAAATGCGGAGGGTTCTATCCTTCGGACTTTTGCCCGCAGGGGATTCGTCTCAGTGCCCAAGTCGATCGCGATCGCATCTCCCGGTTTAATCTTCATGGCATCGGTGGAGAGAACGTCGATAACCAGTTCTAGCTGTTTGGGATTGCCAATTTCCAGTAAGGGAGTTCCATCGGTAACAAACTGGGCGCTTTTCTGAAGAATCCGCAAGACTCGCCCGCTAACAGGCGCATGGATGTCAGTACGAGCCGCTTCATCCCGCAGTTTGGAGAGTTCTGCCTGGGTACTGGCGATGCGGGCATCGTAAACCTTGAGGAGATAGTCAGGATCGGTTTGTTCTTTTTGCAGGACGGCGAGTGCGGCTTGAGCTACCTTAACTTCAGAAGCTTCGGCGTTAGCCGCTAAAATGTCAGCTTCTAATTCCTTGGCTTTGATGATCTCGTTCAGTTCAGCTATTTCCCGCTCTTTACCTGAGATGGCTCCTCTAGCCTCTAGGTATTGCGATCGTTCGCGATCGCGCTTTGCCTGCTCCAAGTCTGCCCGTGCCTGCACCACTCTCGCTTCTGCCAGTCGCTGCTTGGCTTGTGCTGCATGGATGCGGGTGCGAGCTTGTTCTAGGGTTTCCGGTTTCGGTCGTTGAGTTGCTACGCCCGCCCTTTCTGCCTTCCACTCCGCTAGCCGTCCCAAGGCTTCTTCAACCGAGGCATTCAAGGGCAAGGGATCGATGCGGGCAACAACCTCTCCTGCTCGTACTCGATCACCTTCGTCGAGGAGAATCCGCGCTAAGTGCCCGTCGGTATCTGCCGCAATAGTAAAGCGATCGCGCACGCGAGTTTTGCCTTCTGCATCCACAGTCACCTGGAGTTCGCCCCGTTGAACTGTTCCGATGTCTACCAAAATAGGGGCGGGACGAAGCACTGTGACAATTAACAGCAAAACCCCGATCCCGATTGCAATATAAGTTAATTGCTTGAGGGGAAGTTTGGGCGATCGCTTGGCAACGCTTTCTTGTCGCTCGTCAGGTTGGCGATAGTCATGGGCGCGATCGGGCAATGGTTTAGGTAATTGCTTCATCTACCACTCCAACTGTGCAGGGGATAGCTTCTTCTCATTGCGCTCGATGCGGGTAATTTCGCCACTTCGCATCGTTACTACCCGATCCGCCATCGCGGCAATTCCGGCGTTGTGGGTGATGACTGCTGTCGTCGTCCTCAATTCGCGATTGACCCGTTCTAGGGCTTCCAGGACGAGCTTTCCCGTTGAAAAGTCCAATGCTCCGGTCGGTTCGTCGCACAGCAAGACTTCTGGGCGTTTGGCTATGGCGCGCGCGATCGCCACCCGTTGCTGTTCGCCCCCAGACAGTTGGGAGGGAAAATGATCCAGGCGATCGCCCAGTCCTACTAATTCTAGTGCCTCTTCCGGGCGCATGGGAGAGCGGGCAATTTCAGTGACGAGGGCGACATTTTCCCGTGCGGTCAAACTGGGGATGAGATTGTAGAACTGAAACACAAAACCTACACAGTCGCGACGGAAGCGCGTTAATTCGGCATCGCTAGCATGGGTGAGATCGCGATCGTGAAAAAAAATATGACCGCTAGTGGGTACGTCCAGACCGCCGAGAATGTTCAGCAGAGTCGATTTGCCGCTCCCAGAGGGGCCTAAAATGACGACAAATTCACCATCATAGAGATCCAAATCGAGCGATCGCAAGGCATGAACTTCGACTTCGCCCATGGGATACACCTTAGTAATCCCATGTACGTGAAAGCTCACCCCTGGCGGTGCGGCGGTATCTGGGTAGGAAGTTGCCTTTCTATGCCGATTCCGGATCATGGTTGGCGATCGCCTCTGCTCAATTCTTCAGTCTGCCGCTAATTCAAATGACCGTCTTTAAGTTATTTACGAATACAAATAAAGTACTGCATGATATTATTCTAATAATGCAATCTGTCAATAGATCGGGATATAAATAGCGCAATTCTTATCAAGAAAGTGGGGCTGGGTGTCTCCCTCACTAGAAAACGCTCTAGGATAAAACCAAGAGAAGCCCACGCCGTCGCGTAGCGCGGCGTTGGGAGTACATCACACATGGGAGTAATGGCTAATGGGTAAAGCGGCACTCTATGATCGAGACTTCCTAAAATGGACGCAACAACAAGCTGAATATTTACGGAAAGGACGTTGGGCAGAGTTAGACATTGGAAATTTGGTAGAGGAATTAGAAGCGTTGGGGCGCAGCGAACAAAAGGAACTCGGCAGCTACTTGCAGGTGCTTATGATGCACTTGCTCAAATGTCAATATCAACCTGGACGAAGAACCAAAAGTTGGGATGCTACGCTTTCCAACTGTCGGGATAAGATTCAAGATTGTTTGGAAGATACGCCTAGCTTGCAACGTTTTCTTCAAGATTTAGAGTGGGTGGAAAAATATTATCGACGTGCGCGTAGAGATGCAGCAAAGGAGACACAGAAGCCATTAGAGATATTTCCAACTGAGTGTCCGTACACTATTGAACAAATTCTCGACCCAGATTTTCTAGCCTGATTTCCGTAAAATTGAGTCGTAAAAAAGGGCAAGGAAATTTTGTCACCGTTATGAATTTTTGGTCAAGAATTACACTGTAAGCATATGATTTTCTCCTTAAAGATCGCTGTCTTGCTCTATCCACTACACCATCGCTCCAACATTCTCGCTTCCATTGCTTCTGGATATTCTTGACAATACTCTTCAAAGGCAGTTTGAGGCAGTTTTGCTACTTTTTGACGTGCTGCCTCTGCTTGCAATTCTTCGACAATCTTCCAGGCAACGGAGCATTCTTGGCTGGTAGCTCCTCTTTCAACGCAGATATCGCGGGCATCCGCGATCGCGTCAGAGATGATTTTTTCTAACAATACAGATTGGGGTTGTTCGACAAAATTACTTTTGCTGAGGATGTCATTGATCGAAACGATCCCTAATAGTTTGCCAGCAATGACGGGAGCGATCCGAATGCGAGTCCGAGCAAATAACTGTGCTACGTATTCTACGCCGAGATCGGGATTGACGACGATACAGGGCTTAGTCATAATTTCGTAGACGCGCATTTGTTTGGGGTCTTGCCCAAAAGCAACAAC
>CAYTUO010000378.1:0-4521 GCA_964441015.1 uncultured Pleurocapsa sp. | reverse complement strand
ACACCTCTGCATTAGGTGGCTTACCCGAAGCCATTCCTACTACGCCTGCGTTAGTGGCTGACGTGACTGGCAATCTCATTGTCCTCAATAAAGGAACTGCGGCTGGCTATCGACAAGGGATGAGATTAACCATCGAGCGCGTTACCAAAGAAGTTAAAGATCCCGCAACCGGACAAATCCTCCGCCGACTCACTCAACCCATCGGAGTCGTTGAACTGACGGATGTCGATAGTCAATCTAGCGTCGGTAAGGTGGTTTCTGGTACTAAATTTAAAGTTGGGGACGTGGCTAAACCCACTCAAGGGCAATAGGGAATGGCGATTGGTAATTGGTGATCGGTGATTAGTGACTGGTGACTAGTGATTGGTGATTGGTGATTGGTGACTGGTGATTGGTGACTGGTGATTGGTGATTGGTGACTCAATCAATCCAAAATTCAAAATCTAAAATCCAAAATCTTATAACTGGTCACTGCGATCACTTTTGAGATCAAAGAGCGATCGCTTTATTTACCACCAGACGCACGCCACCCGCAGGAGCAAAGACTAAACCGCGACGGACAGGCAATACGGGTCGTTTTTCGGCTAGGGTTAATGAATATTGCGACAAGATTGTTGCCAGTACTAATTTCATTTCAAACAAGGCAAATGCCATCCCAAGACAACGACGATGACCGCCGCCAAATGGCACGTATTCATAGGGAGAAAACTGACGTTCCAGGAAACGTTCTGGTTTAAACTGTTTTGGCTCTGGATAAATATCTGGGCGTTGATGAGTCAAATAGATACTAATCGCTAAGGCTGTGCCCTTGGGAAGTTTGTAGTCCATCAACTCCATAGGTGCTTGTAGAATGCGCGAGAAGGTAAAGAGAGCCACTGGATAAATTCGCAGCGTTTCCGAGCAAACTGCGTTTAAATAAGGCAATCGAGCAATTTCTGTCGGATCTGCGTCGGCGGCATTGATGGAGTTGAGTTCTTGCAGTAATTTTTCTCGAACTTCTGGGACATAGTGAATCCAATACAAAGCCCAGGATAAAGCAAGTGCCGTCGTTTCATGTCCGGCAAACAGCATAGTTATCAACTCGTCGCGTAACTCAACCTCTGTCATCGGTTGTCCGGCCTCGTCGCGTGCTGCTAATAACAAGCTCAGAATGTCTTCTCCCGAAGAGTCGCCTTGTGTTCGGCGATTGCCCTCCGGGCAGCGGCAAAGCCGATCGCGAATTTCTTGATAAAGCAAGCGATCGAGCATCTCTCTTTTGCCTAAAAAGCGTCCCCAAGGACTCCAAGCGCCTAAATCTCGCTGTAAGGATTTGAAGAAGAGGAAACTAGCATTGAGAGGATAATTGAAAAAATCTAACATTGCCGTCAGGATTTGCCGGATCTGCTCGAAACGCTCTCCCTCCTTGAGTCCAAAAACAGCCCGTAAAATAACTCGCAGGGAAATCTCTTGCATGGCCGGACGAGCGATAAATTGCTGATCGCTAGTTCGCTGGCCCATCACTTGGCGGGTAATCTCCCTAATAAGCTCACCGTAAGATCGCATTCGTTCGCCGTGAAAGGGAGGCATCAAAAGCTTGCGCTGTTGGATGTGGCGATCGCCGTCTAGCAGAATTAATGAGTTTGTCCCGACAATAGGTTGCAAAATTTGATTCCCTGAACCCGATTCAAATAGTTTGGGATCGGCTGTAAAAATTTCCTGAATAGCTTTGGGATGACTGACAACCACAAAGGGCGGAAAGCCAGAGAATTTATCTGTATAAATGTCTCCGTAACGCTCTAGCATGGATTCGAGATATTCATGCGGTTTGAGAATCGTCCAGAGCGTTTTGAGTGGACTGGCATTATTCGAGCCATTGGGTAATTTAACATCCGCCTGAGTTCTCGAAGTTTCGTCGAGTTGAATCATTGCTAGCTCTCCTGGGTTTTATATGCAACTTAGCACTACTTCAGGGAAAAACAGAAGCAGAGGCATTAGCTAACTTGAGAGAAGCCTTAGAATTACATTTTGAGGCACCCCAAGCTACGATAAGCTGTTTGGCATTTAGATGGGATATATCAATTCTGTCAAAGGGAACAGGGAACAGGGAACAGGGAATACCCAATTTAAATGCACATCAGCTTAACACCTCAATTACAGAAAATAGTGCCGAGTAAAGAAGCCCTAGTTTAGAATTGCGAAGCAGCGAGCGTTACGTCAGCATTCTGCCACGCCTCTTCAAATTGGGTTTGCACGACTTGAGCTTCCTTTGTCTTACCCTGCGCCTGTAAGCTTTGTGCCAGTCCGTAAAGCGACCAACCATTGTTGGGATAGATTTTGAGGTCTTCGCGATATATTTGTTCTGCTTCTAGGGGACGATCTGCTTTTAGCAATACTGCTGCTAGGGATTGTCGAGTGGGTTGATACCAGTCAGCCGGTTCGGTGTAAATTAGTGCATCTTCGAGACTGACAGCTTTTTCTAGATGAGCGATCGCGCGATCGTAATCTTTTCGTGCCGCAGCTATTTCACCCGTCAATACTTCAGTGGCAATCTTCAGGATGCTGGCAGTTGAGTTAAACGCCCAAATCTTAATTTCCTCCAGCGAAGGATCGGCCGCGATCGCGCCTAACTGCTCTAATTCCTGATCGGCTTTCTCTAGCTCCCCCTTTGCCGTAAAAGCCATGCCACGAACATAGTGCCAGACTCCTGTAGGATATTTGAGATCGGATTGGGGGGCAGAAGTTGCCAAAATTTCATCCCATTTGCCAAAGCGGGCAAGGGTATAGAGGGGAATCGTGTAGTAGTGCTGTAATGCTCCAGCAAGCTCTGATTCGTGCATCAGTTTCGGGTCTACCATCGCCGTATGATGGGCTGCTTCCAGTGCCACTTTGCTTTGCCCGGTCATCAAGGCAGCAAACCAGAGAAAGTGGTGATTGTGGGGCATATAAGCAAGTCGATAAATGCCAGATACATTGTTTCTCCTAGCCGCATAAGCATTGTCAGCTTTAATGCCACCTTGGTTGGATAGCACCGCATCCTGATATCGCCCTACACGGATGTAGATGTGGGATGCCATGTGTACCAAATGTCCAGAGTTAGGAACCAATTTCATCAAGCGATCGGCGCTAGGAACTCCAAGTTCGGGACGTTCCTTTTCTACCGCATGGATGTAGAGGTGGTTTGCCCCTGGATGGTTGGGACTGCGCTCTAAAATAGACTCCAGAGTCGCCATAATTTCAGTTCCCTCTGGCTTGGGATTGCCCTTTTCATCCCAATAATCCCAGGGAGTGGTATCCATCAAGGCTTCAGCAAAAAGCGTTGCTGCATCTAGGTCATCTGGGTAGCGTTGTGCTACTTCCCGCATCGCATTGGCGTAGTCAATATCATAGGATTTTCGGTCTTCAATTGACTGAGGGGGATAGCGCTTGGCTAAGGCTTGAATATAAGCTTTTTCCTTCTCACTGGCATATTGGCTCAGTTCAACGGCTTTTTGAAGCGCTTGCAAAGTTTCGGGGAGGGCATCTGGTTCCATCGGAGCGTTAATATTCGGCCCCAAGACGAGAGCAATTCCCCAGTAACACATCGCGCAATTGGGATCGAGTTTAGCGGCCTCGCGGAAGGAACGCGCTGCTTCGGCATGGTTGAATCCGTAGGCGAGAATCAATCCTTGGTCAAAGTAGCGCTGAGCGAGTGAATTTTTGGTTGAAATTGGATGACGGTAGTTGCTGAGATTGTCGAATAGTTTTACTGTATCTTCGCTGGAATCGGGATTGGATTTAGTACAGGCTAGGGAAGGGTTAATCAAACTTCCTGATAGTCCAAGAGTAGCTAGCAATGTCCAAGCTAACAATTTGCTGTACATAAAAATTGTCTCCTGTTTGTCTTTTTTTTGAGATAAAAAATGGTTAAAAATTAGAAAAATGCTTGTAAATTATCGTGGTTGTTGACGAATTTTGGGCTAAAATCAGTAATTAGATTTTGGATTTTAGATTTTGGATTGATTTAGTCACCAGTCACCAGTCACCAGTAATCAGTAAATTTTGAATTTTGAATTTTGAATTCCGCGAAGCGATACTAGCGTTTTGCTGAACTGTTCATACTGTTTCACTACCTTAAGTATTAACGCCAAAAAAAGTTTTTACAAGAAATTTTGGGCATTTTAAGGAGAAAGTTTAAGCAGTTTTACAAAACTTTGTCTAAAAGTCTTAGCTGTAAAGATTTGCGTCGCTGGTAAAAATCTCAGAATGACTATACTAAGCTAGATCTCTTAGAAGAGGGAGCAGGGGACAGTTATCAGTTACCAGTTACCAGTTATCAGTTATCAGTTATCAGTTATCAGAAGGCAGAGGACAGAAGGCAGAGGGGGCAGGGGAAGCAGGGGAGCAGGGGAAGAAGGGAGTCACGGGGAAACCATCGAGCTTTGGGATCTGCAAACCGATACATCTCTGAAAACCCTAAGAAGCCCAAGACTTTACGAGCGATTGACACCCCCACCGATAAATCGGGGGATTCCGAGGCAGAAAAATTATGCGTAACAACCACAT
>CAYTUO010000377.1:0-4549 GCA_964441015.1 uncultured Pleurocapsa sp. | reverse complement strand
CTAATCACTAATCACCGATAACTGATTACTGATTACTGACAACTGATACTAGCCACTTCTAGCCATGCTTCAATCGCTTCTTTAAGCATTTCCATCAAATGTTCATAACTTTCACCCCACGTATGACAGCAGGGTAAAGCGGGAACTGAACCACACCAAATCCCATTTTCTTGCCAAACAAGAACTTTTATTTTCATGATGGCCTATGTCATTTAAAGCAAATTCGTTATACAGGTTCTATTCTACCAATTAAGATTGCATCAGCATTTGAGCAGCAGACAATGCCGCCCCAATTAACCCGACTTTGGGATTTAAAACAATATAAACGGGAATTTTATCTAGGATAGAACTAACCCTTCCTTTAGCTTTGAAGGCTTTCATAAAGTTACCTTGCTGCAAAAGAGGTAAAATTTTGCCAGAGATGCCGCCAGCTACATAGAGTCCGCCATAGGGTAACAATTTTAGAGCAAGGTTTCCCGCTTCTGCGCCATAAGCTTCGATAAATAGTCTCATCGTTTGGACGCACAAATAATCGCTTTGCGCGATCGCAGCTTTAGAGATTTCTGCTGCCAGATCGATGGTTTTTTCTTCTTTGCCAAGTTCTTGTAACCAGGTTTTGTAAATTTCGCCAAAAGCGGGGGAAGATTGAGAACTATCGCGATCCCATAAAAACTGATAGATAGACACTATTCCCTGTCCAGATACAACCCGTTCGACAGAGATCCGTTCTAGGTTATTTTTCTCTAAGATATAACTGAGCAACTGGAATTCTAAGGAAGATCGAGGAGCAAAATCGGCATGGGAACCTTCACTGGAAAAAACGCGATAAATGCCGCCTGTTGAAGGAATTAAGAATCCTTCGCCTAATCCGGTTCCTGCTCCTAAGATAGCAATTGGGGCATGGCGATCGCCCTCGACTGACTGTAGCGCATACAAATCGCGATCGCTTAATCCCAATACACCATAACCAATGGCAGCAAAATCGTTGATCAGAGAAACTTGAGGAATGTTTAGTTCTCTTTCGAGGCGATCGCTTGCCAATGACCAACTTAAATTAGTCAACTCTGAAGTATTGTTAATTACCGGCCCGGCAATGCCAAAGCAAGCTTTCTCTACAGTTAGTTGCTCTCCCAGTGTTGCTGTTGCTGATTCGAGAAATCGAGATACTATTGGGACTAAATCGGGAAATTCTTGACTCAAATAGGTTTGCTCGTGTAGCGTCGTTAGCGTTGGTAACTTGTGCGTTACTTCTGCCTGTTGCGATCGCACTAGTTGCAAGATAGTTTTCGTTCCGCCGATATCTCCAGCTAATAGAATCGCCATAATAAGCCTTTGTCTGTGGAGGTTATGTCCTCTTATCTAAGCACGTAGAGGAGGAAATTTACTATAACTCTAGTGATATCAAATCCGTTTAATTGGCCATAATATGTAGTGCAGTGCGAGCATCTTGCATAAATCTTAAACTGGGAGAGATTGTTCCCAGTCACCTTCTCACCAATCACTAATCACCAATTACCAATCACTATTAAATGAAACAATGGAACTAAAAATAGGCTGGCTTTATCCCACTCTTATGAGTACCTACGGCGATCGCGGGAATGTCATCTGTATAGAACGTCGCTGTCAGTGGCGCGGGATTGAAGTATCGATCATTCCACTCGACCAACAAACTGAAGCAACCGAATTTTACCAAGTCGATCTCATTGTCGGTGGTGGCGCACAAGATCGCCAGCAGGAAATCGTCATGCGAGACTTAAAAGGAGCAAAAGCTGAGGCGCTACGCCATAAAATTGAATCGGGCACGCCTGGAGTATTTACCTGCGGTTCTCCCCAACTTCTGGGTCATTACTACGAACCCGCGTTAGGGCAAAGAATTGAAGGGTTAGGGTTGCTCGATTTTGTCAGCAAACACCCAGGGCCGCAGGCAAAGCGCTGTATTGGTAACCTGGTCTTTGAAATTACTGCCTCGCCTCTAGCAGAAGAATTAAAGGCAATGCTAGGAGAAGCAGCGATCGCCATTGGATTTGAAAATCACGGCGGTCGGACTTATTTGGGCAATGTCGCCGCTTTGGGAAAGGTGATTCAAGGTTATGGAAATAATGGCGAAGATGGGCAAGAAGGAGCCTTTTATCGCAATGCGATCGCCACCTATTCTCACGGGCCGTTATTGCCCAAAAATCCCTTTATTGCAGACTGGTTAATTCAAACAGCCCTGCGACAAAAATATCAAACCGAAATCATCCTAACAAAACTTGACGATTCTCTGGCGTTGCGAGCTAGAAAAACCATGATTAAACGATTGGACTTGTCAGTGCCACTGGCGAGTTAATTAAAAAAGCGATGAGAAATATCTTTAACAAAGAATCTCCCATCGCGATCGCGTTTTAACTTATTGAGTATTAGAACTTGAAGGTAGTGCGGAGAACACCGACCCAAATCGCATCGTTGCGATCGTTGTGATCTGGATTGAGAATGACGTAGGCACCTGGGGTAATTAAGATATTGTCAGTGATTGGGAATTTGTACTGAGCCTGGATGATATAGGATTCATCATCGACTCTAGTAAACAGAGTATCTCTGTACTCCCCTTTAGGTGGCAAGCCGCCGCTCAGAGACAGTACCGCACCTTCTTTACCCAGATCGAGGATAGAAATATTGGCATTCCACGTCCAAATATCTACCCCACCGAGATCGATGTTGCCAGGGAGTTCAGCGCTCGCCGTCGCATAGCCGCCCCATGCGCCAAGATGGATGTTGTCCGTAACTTTCCAGCTAGCTGACAGTCCAATGCGCTCCGCCGTGGTAGCAGTATTTTTCCCAAAGGGAAACTCGGCATCGTCGCTGGTAATGCCACCAAAAAGACCGCCACTACCTGCGGTTCGATAGGTATGGACGAAGGTTGCGGCTAGTTCTATGTCTTCAGTGGGTAAGAAGCCTATCTGACCGCCTGCACTGAAGGAACCGTTGAATAACCCGTTTCCTTCTGAAGGATCGGAAGCGTCGCCTTTATCCGCCAGATAAGCTGCTGATACATAGAATTGCTTGCTGATTTGAAACTTGATAGCAGTACCTGTTCCCGATGGGCCTCGATTGACCATGTTGTTGTATCGCCCTAAACGAGAGAGCGAACCCGTACCGCTATCTGATAAGTAGGGGTTGGCAGTACTGAAAACATCATCTAAATCGAGTGCATTCGCTCCCACCCAAGCTGTGATTTTGTCTCCTATCGGGAAGCGATACCAAAGATCGTCAATTTCAATGTCATTATCCGTCCCGTCATCATACGCCAAGCGCGTCATGTTGGTTCCGGTGTTGACTGAATTGAAACGATTGTCAGCCGTTCCTGCCGAATCAAAGTTTCCTGCCTGCAAGCGGGTTCTCAGCAAGTCCTTACCCGTAAAGCTGGTTTCTAGATTGAGACGAACGCGATCTTGGAAAACGGTTTGAGTGTCATCTTCACTATCATCAAGTTGAGTATCGTTAGCAAAATCACCGAAGGTATCGGCAACGCTGAAGACGACCTCACCTCTGAGCTTGGTTGTAGTCGAGAACTGATGGTCTTCGAGGAACGAGGCTCTTGCTTCGAGATTATCGACTCTTCCCCCCAAGGCAGCCAGTTCTGCTTCAAATTCTTGTGCCAATCGCTTGAGCGTCTCAATATCTTCCTTGAGGACGGCAACGTTTTCCTGAATTAAGCGCTCGATGGTGTTCATACAGGCGTTCAAACCTGCTGCAAACTCCCAACGGGTCAAGGCTCTGTTGCCTCGGTAGGTGCGATCAGGATAACCTACAATACAGCCATAGCGCTCGACTAAGCTGCGAAGAGCTTCATAAGCCCACTCAGTAGGCGATACGTCGCGCAATTCCGAGACGCTGGTAATTTGCTCCATCGGGTCTTCTTCGTTGAGTTGACCGTCGAGACGCTTGCTCTCGTTACGCTGTCTGAGCATTTCCAGGGCATCGTTACCCGTTTGCGCGTTGGGTAGAGCTTGAGCAACCAGATTCTCTGGTGTCTGGAGATTTAAGACACGAGTTGCTGTTGTTCTATTTGGCTCGGAGATAGATTCGCTGGCTGTTTCTGGCGCAGCACTAGCACTTTGAAAAGTTAATAGAGAAGCCCCTAAAACTGCTGGGGCAGATTTAATAAAAAACCAGAGTAATTTTGACATCGATCTTAACCTCACACCTAAATGGCTTGATGTTCCGTAAACAACCTAGATCTAAACATACCTAGATTCTTCATTTTTTTCTGGTATGAAGATTACGAAAACCTTCCCTATTTAGCTTACCTTAAACTCATCAAAACGATAACCAAATTCACGATTGAATTAATAAATTAACAAGATAGTGAGATTTCACTTGAAATTTTCAATACAAGACTCGTTGCTCCTTTGTCATTAAAGTTTTGGAGTTTTACCTTGGATGGTAGGAAAGCTAATTTATCAATCGGTAATCTTTAGGTAATCTAAAGGATAAGTCCTTACTCAGGAACTGGTTAGAAGGAGAGAAGGTGAGAAGGTGAACTGTGAACGGTGACTGGGATAACGGA
>CAYTUO010000376.1:0-4552 GCA_964441015.1 uncultured Pleurocapsa sp. | reverse complement strand
CGCAAACTTCTGATATGTGCCTTAACCGTCGATTCTTCTGGGATTTGGTCAAACGACCAGAGTTGTTCGAGGATTTGCGCCCGACTAAAGACCCGGCGACCGTGACGCAAGAAAAATTCTAGGATTCGATACTCTGTCGGACTGAGGCTCAAGGGAAGGTTGCCATAAGAAACTTCACAAGTACTGGGGTCAAGGCGCAACTCTCCCCATTCCAGCACAGGTGGGAGCGCCGAACTGCCCCGACGGAGTAAGGCCCGAATCCGGGCTGATAACTCTTGCAAGTCAAAAGGTTTGACTAAATAGTCATCGGCTCCTGCATCGAGTCCCAAAACGCGATCGCCCACCGTATCTCTGGCAGTTAGCATCAGAACTGGCGTAGTACATCCTTGAGAACGCAACCGTCGGCACAGACTGATTCCATCGAGTTTGGGCAACATAACGTCTAAGAGGATTAGGTCGTAGGTAAAGGCATCGAGCAAATCCCAACCTGCCTGTCCATCATGGGCGACTTCCACAACGTAATTGCGATCGCTGAGATCTTCAACCAGAGCGTCAGCTATGCGATCGTCATCCTCTACAACTAGAATCTTCATCGAAACTTCATGTTTTTTTCTGCTATCCTATAGCAATCCTATCGGAAACGTGGAAAAATCTAGATTAGTGCTATCTTAAGTCCAAAAAATCCTTGTCCGATCCCTAACCGCCCAAAAATTTTTCTCTCTAAACTCAATAGATTTTAAGCGCTCATAGTAATGAATCAATTGTCAAATGCTCTTGCTGGAGCGACGTTAGCTCTAGTAACTCTATGGACGCTGCCCTCTGGCGCGGCAAACTTAAACTTTAAAAGCATCTACAGTTTTGGCGACAGCCTTTCCGATCGGGGCAACTTTTTTACGGTCAGCGAGAAGCTTACAGGTAATGGTTTTCCTCCTTCACCTTTCTTTAATGGGCGGTTTTCCAATGGAAAGGTTTGGGGAGAATACCTGGCTCAAGATTTGGGCATCGAGCAAAAAACATTTGCGACTTTACCTCCTAACAGTCAACTTCCCAAAAAAGGAGGTGTCAATTTTGCCTTTGGCGGTGCGACGACAGGGACTAAAAATCTTGGCGGACAACCTTTTTGGGGTTTGGAGCAACAGGTTGATGCTTTTGTCGATTTACTCGACGATCAACAAGCGAATTCTAAGGCACTCTACACGCTCTGGGCAGGCAGCAACGATTATTTAGATCTCCTTTCCTCCTCGCCGTCTCCTTCACAGATTGATCGCCAGCCGTTTGAAACCGTGAACAATTTGTCAGAGAGCATCACAGAATTAGCCAATGCTGGCGCTCGCAATATTCTAGTATTTAACCAGCCAAATTTGAGCAAGACACCGCTTGGTGCAAGTTCTGAGCAGACTGCGACTGTTCTCGACTTGTTGTCTAGCACCCATAACGCTCTTTTAGAAGTGGAAATTGCTCGTTTGCAACAGTCTTTACCCAAGACGAATCTTATTCTTTTTGATGTCGATGCTTTATTGAATGAAATTGTGTCCGCCCCAGGAGAATTTGGTTTGACCAACGTAACAACCTCTTGTAACAATAGCAATTTATATCAAAACCCGCCTTATATAGATCCCAACGTTTGTAGCAATCCAGACAGTTATTTATTCTGGGACAGCGTACACCCAACGACAGTCGGTCACCAAGCGATCGCCGATTCTGTCCTTGCAACTCTACAATCTGCCTTTAAACCTCATCAGCAAGAGACTTTATCGGCATTTGCTCCTCAGTTAACAGCCAAATCCCCCGCAACTTTTCGGAGCAATCCTGTTTCTGTGCCAGAACCTAGCGCAGTTAGTGCTATCGGGTTAGTCGCTCTTGGGTTTCTAGCAAGATCTGCTCGGAGAAATTCTACTCGCTAGTCATTGACTCAATTTCTTGCCAAAGAAAGATTGCTCTTTAAGCAAACAATCGACTTTGGCCAGAAATCCATTGGTTTATAATGGGCGCTAGAACTAGAAAAGTTCAGAAAAAACTCTTAAAATCCCAAAAAATCAGAAAATTCATCAATTTAAGTCTCATGAAAATCGCTCTTCTCTTCAAGACCGTAGCTGGAACGGCGATCGCGCTGACAACACTCTCAACCTTACCAGTAAAAGCAGCACTCCCAGATTATGACCAAATATTCGTTTTTGGGGATAGCCTTTCCGATCCTGGCAATGATTTCGCCGTTAGTGGTTTTCCACCTGCGCCTTACGATAAACGGTTTTCTAACGGTCGAGTTTGGGTAGAGTATCTGGCCGAAGATCTCGGATTGAATCCAACTCCCTACACCGCTTTGCCTGCCAATAGTTCAATTCCCGACGATGGGATTAACTTTGCCTTCGGTGGCGCTACGACAGGACATGGCAATATCGGCAATCCACCTTTTCCCTTTATTGGATTAACCCAGCAAATCGACGCTTTTGTCGATCTCTATCAGGGTCAACCGGCCGATGAGGAGGATCTCTACATTCTCTGGGCAGGTTCCAATGATTATTTCGCAACCTTGTTAAATCCCGTAGCGCCGACACCCGAACAAGTTGAGGCAATCGTTAAAAACACGGTAGGTAATTTATCAGCAGTGATCGAGGAACTTACGAATGCTGGCGCTCGCAATCTCCTGGTGGTTAATCAGCCAGATTTGGGCAATATCCCCTTAATTCGAGGTCTAGGAGACCAAGCTGTTCAACTCTTTAGCGGGGCAATTACTTTACATAATGCGCTCTTGGCACAGGAACTTCAAATTTTAAGTAAGAAGTATTCCCAGAGCGATCTCATCTCTTTTGATATCAATGCTCTGTTTAATGAAATTCTAATCGATCCAGGAAAGTTTGGTTTTACCAATGTGGTGACATCTTGTACCAATAGCAATGTTTATAGCAATCCCCCGACTATCGATCCCAATGTTTGCGACAACCCACAAGCGACATTATTCTGGGATAACACACACCCAACGACTTCTGTACATAGAATCATCGCGAATACTGCTCTTAAAAAGATAAGCGTTCCAGAACCTGCAACAGTTCCTGCGTTGGGTCTATTAGGTCTTGGGTATTTCCTAGTAACTGCACGGAAAAAAGCGAGATAGCTGATTGGTGATTGGTGATTGGTGATTAGTGATTGGTGATTGGGAGATAAGGAGATAGGTTATCTTAAATTATTTCTCCGTTATCCTAGTCACTAGTCAATAGATTTTGGATTTTAGATTTTGGATTTTGGATTAGTTCCTCCTCTGTCCCCCTTGTCCTCCCTCTCTCCCCACACTCACCAGTCACTAATCACCAGTCACCATTCACCATTCACTGAACTCCTGAACTCCTGAAACTGATAACTGAACTAACTTAGATGTCTGCTGATTTGGCCTGGGGAATCGCCATTCTTTCTTCTGTTTGCGTCTTGGTTCCCAATAGCTTTGGCAATATCAATCCCGAATTAGCTTTGTATTGCTCAAACTCAGGATAACGAGAGAGAGATTGGTCTTTTTTAAGCATATTGGGCAGAAAAACAACGCTAAAAAAGAATCCTAAAATGACGAACGGTAACCAATGTTGAGCTAGTAAAGCAAAGCCCAGATAAATTAAAATTTCTCCAAGATAATTTGTATTGCGACAACGGGCAAAGAAACCTTCTGTAATTAATCCAGGTCGATATTTGAGAGTGTAATATTTCTGAGCGTCGCTGCTGTAGTGCAAAAAGACTCCGAATAAATTAATCGCAATAGCAACAGCAATTAAAGGAGGTGAAGGTTCGACCCTACTGCTGATGAGAATAAAAGGTGCAACCCAATATAAACCCAGCAGAATAAAAGTAGTAATTCCCTTTCCTAAAGAAATCTCTTCTTCCCACTGTTTATCAGGATAAATGATGTCTTTAAATAGCCACATAATGCCGTAAGTGCCGTGGAGGGCAAGGTAAACCCAGACCCCAGTGGTGAAATTTTGATAAGCTATCATCAATCCAAAAATAGCTAAGAAAGTCAGAGCTTTATGGAGATTGATTGCGTGTTTAATTTTCATTTTTGTTAAATAGATAGTTGAGTTATGGATTGCGATCGCCCCTAGCGTAGCCTATCCTAATTGAAAAACGAGTTTTCAGATCCTAGACTCAAGAGGCATGACAACTTCAAAAACCGGCTATTTGACTATTGTAGATATCTTGCGCGATCGCGCCCGTTCTCAACCTACGCAAATTGGCTATACCTTTCTAGCTGATGGCGAAAACGAATCTGGTCAACTGACTTATGAAAGGCTCGATCGACAAGCAAGAGCGATCGCATCTCAACTTCAAGCGTTGGGGGCAACGGGTTCGCAAGCATTGGTCGTCTATCCCTATCATGCTGGTTTAGAATTCATTGCTGCCTTCTTTGGTTGTCTCTATGCCGGAGTCGTCGCCGTTACAGAAAATCCCCCGCGCCACAGCAAAGCGATCGATAAACTACAAGAACGGGTCATTTCTTCTCAAGCAACCGTTGCGCTAACGACTAAAGAACTTTTAACCAGCATTCAAAAAGAATTAAGCCAAAATCCCG
>CAYTUO010000375.1:0-4570 GCA_964441015.1 uncultured Pleurocapsa sp. | reverse complement strand
CCCCGCGTTAGGCGACGGGGCGGGGATTCTCGCGGTTGAGGCTAAACTTAAGTTAGCTAGCGATCGCGCTTCCCCTCTCTTTCAAATTTGTGTCGAATCTAATCTGACTAGCTCGTCTCGATGTTGATGTTCTGAAGTCAGGGGCGGCAATACGGGGAAAAAGGGTTGATGCAGGCTAATTAACTGCGCTAGCGTTTTCTTCAACTGAGTTCGAGAGACGATCGCATCGACAAATCCATGTTCTAAAAGATATTCAGACGTTTGGAAGTCTTCGGGCAGCTTTTCGCGTAGAGTTTGCTCGATGACCCTCCTTCCAGCAAAACCAATATTGGCCTTGGGTTCAGCCAGAATGATGTCTCCTAGCATGGCAAAACTTGCCGTCACGCCTCCAGTCGTCGGATGGGTTAGCACGGGAATGTACAGCAATCTAGCTTCTCGATGACGATGCAGTGCGCCGGAGATTTTCGCCATCTGCATTAAGCTCAACATTCCTTCTTGCATCCTCGCCCCGCCAGACGCGCAGATAATCACCACGGGCAAGCGTTCTTGGGTTGCGTGTTCGATCAGGCGACAAAGTTTTTCGCCCACCACCGATCCCATGCTACCGCCCATAAAGCGAAAATCCATCACGCCGAGGGCCATGGGCAAACCGTCGATTAACCCCGTTCCGATTTGTACCGCATCTGTCAAACCCGTTTTTTCCTGCATATCTTTGAGACGATCGCTGTAGGCCTTGCGATCGCGAAATTGCAGGGGATCGGTTGGGTGTAATTTCTCGCCTAGAGGCTTCCAAGTATTCGCATCGAGCAACTGACGGATGCGTTCGTTGCTGTCAACAAACATATGATGATCGCATTCGCCGCAAACCAGTTGATTCGCCTTGAGATCTTTCGTATAAGCCAACACCCCGCAAGCTTCGCACTTCGTCCACAACCCATCAGCAATTTCTCGTTCTTGCTGTTTCTGGCTACTGGGTTCTACTTTTTGTCTGTTGGCAAACCAATCAAATAATGACATAGGGATATAGTATAACGTTTTGTCAAAAAATTTTTAACTATCCTCTTCTGGCAAACTCAAAAGCAGCAGAGCAGTCCACTGGTCTTGCGATCGCACTTGCAAGGCCGCTTGACTTCCTTGACCGCAATAAATCCCAGTGCCAATATCTACCACACGACTTCGAATGTCATAAGCGGCTAGTATTTGCTGCATTAGTTCGGCTTCCCATCTAGCTCTAGTTGTTCTTATGACGATCCACGACACAAAATTTATTCTATCAAGTTCGGAATACTCTCTAAAAAAGTAATGAGCTTAAGAAAGTTTAATTGAGCGGAAAAAAGATTTTTAAATAAGTCGATATCATCTCATTTCCCCAAAACACTGTCAAGGCGGCTCCGATCGCCAAAAATGGCCCAAATGGCATGGGTTGTCTGCGATTGAGCCAACCAAGCGCTATTGCCGTTCCCCCTACCAAGGCTCCTACGGCGCAAGCTAAGAACCCAGTAACGAGTAAATATTTCCATCCTAACCAAGCACCGATCATCGCTGTCAATTTGGGATCGCCATCTCCCATTGCAGTTTGTCCGTAAAAAATCGTTGCCGTTACGCGAATTGCATCAAAGAGCCAGATTCCCAAAACTGCGCTGCCAATCCCCATCATCAGGTAATTTGCTACTTGAGCGTCTTGCCACCCCCTTAATGCCTGAAATCCCAATCCTACAATCAACCCCGATTGCAATAGCACATTGGGTAAGGTCATCGTATCGAGATCGATTAATGATAGAGCTAGCAACCAACTCAACAAGGCCCAATAGCCAATTGTGAGGTAATTGAACCCAAATTTCCAAAAAACCAGTAGGAATAGCAAGCCAGTTGCCGCTTCTACTAAAGGATAGCGAAAGGAAATCGGAGCTTTACACCAGCGACAGCGACCCCCTAAGCGCAACCAGCCAAAAACGGGAATATTTTCTGTGGCACCCAATTTGTGCAAACAATGAGGACAGCGAGAAGGAGGATAAACGAGAGATAAGCCTGCGGGGATCCGATAAACTACTACGTTTAAAAAGCTTCCGATGGAGGTTCCCAAGACAAACACAAAAATAGTAGCGATCGCTGTCGTTAATATGTCCATCGCTTCAAAGCGCTCTATTTCAATTGTTAACTAATAACCCTATATAGATAATTTTTGAGAAAATCAGTTAAAACACTTCGGCTTCAAGTTGTTTTAGGGGAATAAAAGACTCTGTGGGCAACAAGATTGGGTTCTCTCGAAAAATTAGTTGGCCTCGATAGGTATCGCGGTTGATAGCCACTCCACAAGGACGCTTATCGAGTTTATTGGACAGACCGCAATAACTTCGATAAACTCGCTGGGCTGCCTTTAAGAGGGTAGGATCTAAGAGGATTGGGATCTCCATCTGTTTGCTTGGCTTTTGGGATTGCTGCGATAAGTCTATCATTATCTTATCTGTAATACTTACAATTAGAGATAGACCAACGATAACAGATTCAGAAATTTCAATAACGCTATGCCCCCTCGCTGGCCTCGTCAACCCGACCGAAACGATCCTGCCTATCGACGTTTAGATGACCGCATTAACTTTGCCGTTCACGTGGCGGCATTTCTTGCTTGTAATTCAGGCTTGTGGTTCGTCCACAATTTCAATCATACTACCTGGACTTGGCTCGTTTGGTTTACAGGGATCTGGGCGATAGGGTTATTGCTTCATCTGCTCTACCTTGTGGCGATCGCAGATTATTCTGTCTAAAGTCATGTTTATTGCTTACCGATAAAACTGGGAGCATAACAGTTATCTCCTCGTCGTTAATGTCTGTAAAAATGCGTTTTCGCAGACGAAAAGTGTCTGTTAGTCAACCTCGCAAAACAAAAAAAAGATTTTTTCTTTGGCTGTTACCCGTCATAGGATTATCTCTTTATTTGGGCTACAAATTGCTTCAAAGCTACTTAGTCGAACCGGAGGCCATTATTGTCTTAGGAGGACATGAAGATAGAGAACGCTTTGCCGCTAAATTAGCAGCACAACACCCCAATTTACCAATTTGGGTTTCTTCTGGCAGTCCGCAGAGATATGTAGAGCAAATTTTTGCTAAGGCAGGAACTCAGGGCGATCGCCTGCATTTAGATTATAAAGCCATCGATACGGTTACTAACTTTACCACTTTAGTCGATCAGCTAAAAGCACGGGGAATTGACAGCGTTTATCTGATTACCTCTGACAATCATATGCGTCGCGCTCTCATCATCGGTGAAATTGTGTTTGGCAGTCGAGGAATCGTGATTAAACCCATTTCCGTTCATTCCCCTGCACCGCAAGAACCGCTTGAAAAATGTCTGCGAGATGGTGCTAGAGCGCTTTTCTGGTTAGCCACGGGAGAAACGTTAATCAAAGAGCGATCCCCTCACCTGCAATCACTTAGGCAAAAATCTTAAAAACTTGTTGTCAAAATGTTAAGTAACGTAAAGAGCGTTAAGATATCTTCTAGGATAGTAAGCTACTTTTAGATAATGTCAAACGCTAACCCAATCGAACCTGAATTACTCAAAACTATCTTGGAACCTCTATTAGAGGACTTTCAGTATTGGTTTTCCCGTGCTTGTACATTATTAGAATCAGAAAGGATTTCTTTTCTTTCAGTCGAAGAGCAAGCTAATTTATTAAAAACAGTTAAGGAGGCGCAGCAGGAAGTAAATGCAGCTAAAATGCTATTCAAAGCCACCGGCGGACAAGCTGGTATCGATACAGCTACTCTAGGGCCTTGGCATCGATTAGTCGCTCAATGTTGGCAAGTTGCTATGCAATGGCGTTCTTTCAAAAGTAATAACTCTCAAGTCTCCGATTCTGGCGATCCCAACTTCGATCCCCAAGGTCAAGAAACATAGGTTTATCCAGGGTAAGCTAGTTAGATAATTCTAAGTTTGTTTTTTCTAATCTTGATATAACAACTACCCAGACTTGAATTTCCCCCAGGAGGATGCTCGAATGTTACATTTACTTTACATTCTGGCTTTTACAGTCATCGCTTTTCTGGCGATCAGTAATCTCATTCGTAATTTAATTACTGTGAGTATGGATTCACAGCGTCGCTATCCGACAACAGGTAACTCCTCTTCCAGAAGACGAGAAGTTAATATTAATAACGCTAATACAACTATCCATCCAGAATTACTTGATGAAAGCGGTCAACCTATTAACGAACCTCTTTTAGTAATGCGTTCCGTTACCGTTGAAGATGCACGTCAACAGCTTGATGCAATTTACAATGCTTCTCCTAACCAACCTAAAGAAACCGAAGAAGATGTATAAACAATCCCCAGTCAATCACTTTGAGAGAGCGCGATCGCGCTCTCTCTGAGGGCACTACATATAACCTATCTTGAGCAACTCCCCACCTGCCCTATTTTCGCGAGCATCCAGGTGTAATAGATTAGGGGATTTACGCCGATTTGATACCAGGATACCACTCATCGTCCTGAAGCTTCCTCATGAGGAGGATTATTCCTTTATGGGTCGCCTGGGATTCGAACCCAGGACCAATCGGTTAAAAGCCGAGT
>CAYTUO010000374.1:0-4571 GCA_964441015.1 uncultured Pleurocapsa sp. | reverse complement strand
TATTACACTGGCATTTACCTAATAGTTTAGCATAATATCTCCTGAAGAACCTTTTCCTGGGAAAAGGCCACCAAAATGGCCAAAACAGATACTCGCAATCCATTCACAATAAATCCCAACAAGATAGCGACAGCGATACACATTATTTGTTGGAGTCGCTTGAGAGGAACCATTACCAAGAACAGCACCGCGATGCATAACATCAAAATAATCGTATCGATTCCAGAACAAGCGCCATAAACCTCAACTCTCCCTGTCGGCATTAAAATTGTTACGCCTTCTCGATGAGCATTAAATCCTGCCACCCAAAGTGTAAAGGCAGAAAATTTAGCTGTCAGGGTGGATAAGTCTATGGCTTTCAGAAATCCAGTAAAAATTGGATACAAAACCAATAAACCGATCAGCAAAAGTTCTTTCCAGTAGTGATGCAAGCGCTTAATACCGGATGCCATTAAACACAAACCCAAGACTGAAATAAACGGCGAAATTCTAATATGATATCCGGCTGGCGATAAACTTCTGAGCAGAACTAGAGCGATTAAAGATATACCAAGAAAAGTTGAAAAAACTCCACTATGCAATTTTAATTTATCGCGTTTGTCCCAAACTGAAGAAGCAATTCCTAGCCACAATAAAAGACTCAGGCTCATTAAATTAGACTCGTTTGCCTGGTCTAAATAGGTTAAATGAAGAGTAATTAAAGCCGCAGCCAGACCTAATAGCCAGTAGTCAAGTCTTTCGGTTTTTTTTTAACCAATTCATTTCATTGATTCAAACTTTCTCTCAAATTAGTTTATGTTATCGATCATGAAAATCTCGTTAACGATCTTAACCAAAGCGATCGCATAACTTGTAGGACTTTCACCAGACTTTAGAGAATCTTCATACAATTTCTCCGTAATTAGCATTGAAAGGGCTGGTTTAAACAACTTCAACTGCTACCACCTTAACTGATTCTTCTGACTCTTTTTTGTTAAACGTTAAGGCATTGTTTGCACAATCAATAACAATCGTGTCTCCTTCGACAAAAGTAGTTTCTAAAATTTTAGTCGCGATCAGATTTTCAATTTCCCGTTGAATTGCCCGCTTGAGCGGACGCGCTCCATAAACCGGATCGTAACCTACATTCACGATGTAATCTTGTGCGCTTTCTGTCAGTTCTAAGCTGATTTTTTGTTCTGCTAATAACTTCTCAATTCGCTTAATTTGAATGCCAACAATTTGACGCAATTCTTCTCGCTTCAGGGTGTGGAAAATAATCAAATCGTCAACGCGGTTGAGAAATTCTGGACGAAAATGTTTTCTAAGGGCATCTGTCACCCGTTTTTGCATTTTCTCGTAATTAGCATCATCGCCAGCAACGTTTAAAATATGTTCGCTACCAATATTACTGGTCATCACAATAATGGCATTGCGAAAATCAACCACTCTTCCTTGAGAGTCAGTAATGCGCCCGTCGTCAAGTACTTGCAACAAAATGTTAAATACGTCGGGATGGGCTTTTTCCACTTCATCCAACAAGACGACAGAATAGGGACGGCGACGAACAGCTTCAGATAACTGTCCTCCCTCTTCGTAACCCACATACCCTGGAGGGGCACCAATTAAGCGCGAGACGGCGTGTTTCTCCATATATTCGGACATATCAATCCGTACCATAGCCTCATCGCTATCGAAGAGCAATACTGCCAGCGCCCTTGCCAGTTCTGTTTTTCCAACCCCCGTCGGCCCCATAAAGAGAAACGAACCAATCGGCCGTCCGGGGTCTTTCATGCCTGCCCTAGCGCGACGAATGGCGGCGGCGACGGCTGCTACCGCTTCCTGTTGTCCGATAACCCTTTGATGTAAATATCCTTCTAGTTGGAGCAATTTTTGACGTTCTGACTCCAGCAGGCGATTGACAGGGATACCAGTCCAACGGGCAACAATTTCGGCAATGTCGGCTTCGGTGACTTGTTCGCGCAGTAGGGCAGTGCCTTGGGATTGAATTTCAATGAGTTTAGTTTCTTTAGCTTCCAATTCGCGCTGTAGGACTTCTAGTTTGCCATACTTTAATTGAGCCGCTTTATTGAGATCGTATGCTCGTTCGGCTTGTTCGACTTGCAGGCGTAGTTGTTCTTCCTCTTCTTTGAGGGCGTTGATTTCTTCAAGCATTTGCTTTTCTGCTTGCCACTGGGAAGAGAGTTCCTTTTGCTTGCCTTCTAATTCCTCGATTTCCTGTTGAATGCGTTCTAAGCGTTCTTTGGAGGCGCGATCGACTAATAATAATCCCGGACGCTTTTCTTCTCCTTGTAGGGAGAGTTTTTCCATTTGCAATTGCATCAAGCGACGGTCGATCGCTTCTAGTTCTACGGGTTTAGAAGTAATCTCCATTTTCAGCGTAGCGGCCGCTTCATCTACCAGGTCGATCGCCTTATCGGGTAAAAATCTATCTGAAATATAACGATGGGAAAGCGTCGCCGCAGCCACTAAAGCCGAGTCTGTAATTTTTACGCCGTGATGAACTTCATAGCGTTCTTTGAGTCCCCGCAGAATAGAAATAGTATCTTCCACACTGGGTTGCTTGATATAAACCTGTTGAAAGCGACGTTCTAGGGCAGGATCTTTTTCGATATGCTTGCGATACTCATCCAAGGTCGTTGCGCCGATACAGCGCAATTCTCCCCGCGCTAGCATCGGTTTGAGCAAGTTCCCCGCATCCATCGAGCCTTCCCGCGAACCCGCACCCACGACGGTATGAACTTCGTCGATAAATAAAATAATTTGCCCTTCGGAATGGGTGACTTCTCGCATGACGCTGCGGAGGCGTTCTTCAAATTCTCCTCGATATTTTGCGCCTGCAATCAGACTTCCCATATCCAGAGAAATCAGTTGGCGGTTTTTCAGCGATTCGGGTACGTCGCCATTGACAATGCGTTGTGCCAATCCTTCGGCAATAGCCGTTTTCCCAACTCCAGGTTCCCCAATGAGGACGGGGTTATTTTTTGATCGCCGAGATAACACTTGGATGACGCGGCGAATTTCTTCATCTCGTCCGATTACAGGATCTAGTTTACCCGCTCTGGCTTGTTCGGTCAGATCGCGCCCGTATTTGACTAAGGCTTCGTATTTATCTTCTTGATTGGGTTCGGTGACTTTTTGCGTTCCGCGAACGGCTTTGATATTGGCTTCTAGGTCTTGTGGATCTAGATTAAAAGTACGCAAGCACCGCCGTCCAACTCGTTCGTCCTCTGCAAAGCCGATCAGTAAGTGTTCGACGGAGATATATTTATCTTGCCAACTTTCTCTAGCCGCTTCAGCCTTGTCTAACATAATATCTAGTCCTCGACCGAGGTAGAGTTGATCGACAACATTGATTTTTGCTTGTCGGCTGGCGAAGGTTTCTAGATGTTGCTGCAAGCGGGAAATATCGATATTGCCACGATTGAAAATGCGCGTGGTTAGCCCTTCTTTTTCTAAAAGCGCCAAGATAAGGTGTTCTACTTCCAGTGTCTGGTTTTTGAAGCGACGAGCAACTTCTTGAGATTTAACGATCGCGTCCCAAGCTTGTTCGGTAAATTTGTTCGGGTCGGTTGGCTGCATTATTCGTGATTAGTTACCAGGTATTAATTCTTGGCTACCAGTTTCAGTGCTTAGTATAGCAAGAGGGTTGCTTGGCGATCGTTAATCCGCGATCGACAAAACCTGATAATTAAATTGCTTTAGATTTGCAAGATTAGTTTTTGATGGCAGTTACATTTAAGTTTGCCATGCCTTTTTTATCTTATTCCAAAGACTCGTTAAGGTTTGTTTCATTTCATTCTTGAGATTCCATTTCTGAAAAGCTTGCTCGTAAGCTTCGCCTTTGGATTGAAAGGTTTTCCAAGTATCTAGAGAGAGTCCGAGTCCCCAAATTAATAAGAGATAAAGCGACCAGGAAAGCACACCACCAGAGAGAAAATCGAGCGTAACTAAGAAACCATTAACGATCAGATATCTAATCGCTTTTTGTTTTAGACGTTCCCGACGATAAATATCGAACTCTTGGCGTTTTTCAGCTAGAAATCTCTGATTGAGCCAATCTTGCTCTGCTGCTTGCAAAGATTCACCATCTATTTCTAATTCTGTTGCAATTTCCCAGAGTTGTTCTCTCGATAATTCTCCTTGGTCAGTTTTGCGAGCGATCGCCAGGTGAAGAATTTGCTGAACATCCTCTTGGGTATAGGATTGAGGCGGTTGCAGTTCGGAAGCCGACATAGATTTACGATTGAGTTCGACTTGCTAAGAGGCTTTTCTGTTTCTATTATGCCCAAGCGAGCGCCAAACTCGCTTCTGTCTGACGAAATTTGTCACTGGCTACTGACACAATGTCTTCTCTTCTCAAAAACCAAGATACACTAAGAAAAGTTAACATTACTTAACATTCCCTTGAGTTATGCAAGTAGCCCCAGTCGCATCTACTGCACTTATTCCCGGTACTTATTGGCAGTGGCAAGGACATTCGATTTACTACGTCAAAGCGGGTTCTCAACAATCGGGGGTTGCATCAGAGCGGGATGATATAGAATAAAGGGGAAATTTTTAAAACAGCG
>CAYTUO010000373.1:0-4572 GCA_964441015.1 uncultured Pleurocapsa sp. | reverse complement strand
TGAGACTGCTTTTCTGTCGTTAAAGAAGATAAAATTGCTACCAAATTTCCCACCGTAAAAAAGCGACAATCAAGTTGAGAAGGGCCGAGATTTCCCGCTAAATATCCACCGTCTTCTGGCAGCCATTCGCTTAATTGAGCATAGGGAATTGAATCAGAATAAATATTAAATTGATTGAGTGCTTTTTCTCCGTATTCCTCACTTCGGTAGCGATAGATAACATTTAACCGTTCGATATCTAACCAATAATGCTGGCGAACGTGATAGGCAAGAGGCGCTAATCTATTATTAACGGCTTGATTAATATTGGCATTTTCTTGATTGTCGAGAAGCAATTCTCTAGCTGCTCGTAAAGCGGTATAAAATAAGGATTGAATTTCTAATGGATGACCGTTAATTCCCATTCGTCGATCGATCATACAGGAGCCATCAGGAACTAATAAAGTCGGATACATATCAAAACGTGCCGACAAACATAGTTCCATAATTAGACGAATGCCTTTTTGACATTCAGGGGTATGGGCGAAGGAATATTCATCTGTTGCTTTCACATAAGCGTGTAAAAGAAACAGCCACCAAAGACAAGAATCAACGGGAGTAACTCGACCGATCGCATGATCGCCAAAATCAGCTTTTAAATATTGTTCTTCATCCTCATGAATCACCTTGAAGCTAGCAGGCATTAAACCTGGTCCGGGTTCCAAAAAATCGAGTTGTCTTTCTTTGATTTGAAGTTTTAAAGTTTGTATTAAAAAGTTGCGAATGATTTCTGTTTGTCCATTAATCAAAAATACCAAAGCTGAAGGAACAAAATCGCGAATAAAACACTGGTCGTAATTGAGTGCTTCTACGCTAGGATCGCGAGCAGCTACTGTACCCACAGGGCGATCGCAATAATAAATAATCGAGTCTTCTAGTGCTTTCCAAGCAATTTCTTTGAGATGGTTGTCGGATGTCATTCGATTTTAGATTTTAGATTTTAGATTTTGGATTTTAGATTGATTAGACCATCATGACAGACATCAATTCATCTGCCATTTCAAAGTTAGCTGTCACATTTTGCACATCATCAAGAGATTCTAGCGTATCGATGAGTTTGAGGAGCGATCGCGATTGATCGAGATTAGTAATTTCCACCGTATTATTGGGAATCCAGCGCAATTCGAGATCAGTAACTTTAAATCCTTTGTCTTTCAATGTCTGAGAAAGATTTTCTAAATTCGTCACTTCTGTAATCACTTCCGCCCCCTCGCCATCTTCCTCATTAAAGGGTTCATAAGTATCTGCACCGCCTTCTACAGAAGCTTCTAAGAGATCGTCCTCTTCTATTTCTCCCTCTATTCTGACAACCCCTTTTTGGGTAAACATCCAGCTAACACAGCCCGTTTCACCCAGATTCCCGCCATTTTTGCTAAAAGCCGCCCGCAAATCCGCCGCCGTGCGATTGCGATTGTCAGTTAGGGCCTCAATCAAAATTGCTACACCGCCTGGGCCATATCCCTCATAGCGAATTTCTTCTAGAGTAGCGCCCTCGTCTTGATAAGTTCCCGCACCTTTGGCGATCGCGCGATCAATGTTTTCGTTAGGAATTCCTGCTGCTTTTGCCTTTTCTATTGCTGTTCGCAGTTGAAAATTTCCCGTCGGATCGGGAATGCCATGCCGCGCTGCTACAATAATGGCACGAGATAATTGGGTAAATGTTTTTCCTTTTTTCGCATCCACTCTGGCTTTTTGGCGTTTAATATTTGCCCACTTACTATGTCCTGCCATACATTCAGTAATCAGTTTCCCTTAGTTTTTCTCTAGTCTAAATTATTCCTCAAATCTAGATTACCAAAACTGTAAAAACGTTTATTAGAATGACGCTCCTGGTTGCTTGAGAAATTCTTCTTCTTCTGGGGTATTCTGACGATCTAAAATTTTATTGCGATGAGGAAAACGTCCAAATCGTTCGATAATTTCTAGGTGGCGGTACGCATAATCAATAGAACTTTCACTGTCGGGATCGTCTTTGAGAGTGGAAAATAAGGCAACTGCTTTTTGCTGATCTTCAAGATTTTCGCTATGTTCAAAAGGGAGATAAATAAACCAGCGTTGAATAGGTAAAAGTTGTTGATCAAAGTTGCGCTCTACCGCATACTGAGCAAATTTTAAAGCTTGTTCGTCTGTAGCAAACGCTTGCGGTTGATCTCGAAACATATTGCGAGGAAATTGATCGAGCAAAATAATCAAAGCAAGACAACTTAACGGCGATTCTTGCCATGAATTGAGTTTTCCTGAAACTGCTTGCTGATAGGTGTTGAGAAAGCGCGATCGCACTTCTTCATCAAATTTTGTATCTTTAACGAACCAAACTTTATCCGATTTTCCATAGTCTGCTTCATCCGACTTAGTAAACCAAAACTCTAGGATTTCCTGAAATTGCGCCATTACAAGAACTTTTTTGCTAGAAAAATCAAGTGCGCTAGCCCCTTTATTGTTTTAAAAAGACTAGCGCTCTCTTGTTGTTATGTGTGTTTATTATATTTAGGGTCTTTAAATTGGCTGACCCCATTTGAAACCTATATATAGAATTCCCTAAATTCGTCCAATTTTTACATTTCTTAATTATTTCTTTAGTTTTCGTTTTTTTGAGTTAGGTCTTTTTTTGTAAATTTTTGTAAATTTGTAGCAAAAGATACTCCAAGTTTGCTAGATATCCAAACCTCGAAGTTACGGATTGGGTAAGAACGTGCTGCGATCGCGGGATCGACCATTGGTTCGACTAGAATAGTAAACATTCCCAGACGATTGCCAGCGATCACGTCAGTAAACAAGCGATCGCCCACCATTGCCACCTGAGAGGCTGGTAAATTCATCGATTGAACTGCCTGTCTTAACTTCCGTCGCGATGGCTTTCCTGCGCCCAAAATGTAGGGGACATTGAGGGACTGAGCAATGTTTCCGATGCGATTTTCGCTTAAATTATTACTAACGAGCCAAATGGCTGCCACTTGTCTAATTTGCACAACCCACTGCCTCAATTCTTCACTCGCCTGTCTTTCTCGCAGAGGGACTAGCGTTTCATCCACATCAAGAACTAAACCCTTGAGTTGGTAATCTTGTAAGATATCCGACGTTATGCCCATAACCGTATCTCCCAAGATGAGATCGGGCTGTAGTATATTGCTCTTAGACATGAGTTTTCCTAATATCGTTGTTGGCTCGTTGTTAATGTTAAACCATTTGTTGTAGGTAGCTTAATAGCCAATTAGCTGCTGTAGCGCGTCGCGTTTGCCTGGGGCCAAATTCTCCAATTTTGTATCCTTGAAATCCCAATTTTTCTTTTAATAATTGTTTGTTTTCCGGAGGGATAGAACGGGTGAGTTTAACAGTAGGAGGTCTATTGGCAATAAAATCTGGAGGTTCTGGATATTCTTGCTTCCAATCTTCTGCTACTTGCGTAGTATCCCATTTCTGAGCGACTTCATCATAGCGATAGCCAAGATAGTACCCGACTAATTTATTAACAGTGGCATCATCAATTTCTTCATGCAGAATTGCCCAGATGGTATCCGTATTTAGCGGCGGTAATATATCTGACATTATTGATTGACTGAACAGAAGTTAATGAAAATTTTCAAGATAATTGTACATTGGGGATTGGGGATTGGGGATTGGTGATTGGGAATTAGTTCACTGATAACTGATAACTGATAACTGATAACTGTCCCCCCATTCTCTATTCTCCATATGACTTCATTCCCCCACATAGCGAGCATTACCATTTATCCGATTAAGTCACTTGACGGAGTTTCTCTCACTCAAGCAACGATACTGGAAAGCGGTGCGCTAAAGCACGATCGCGAATTTGCTTTATTTGATGAAAAGGGTAATTTTGTCAATGGCAAACGCAATGCTAAAGTTCATTTACTGCGATCGCGTTTTGACGAACAGTTTCAATTCCTCTCCTTACAAATTCAGAATACTGACCAAAAAGCTACTTTTCATATTGATGAAGAGCGAACAGAACTAGAAACTTGGTTAAGCAATTACTTTAGTTTTCCCGTTAAATTAGCGCAAAATAAAATAACTGGCTTTCCAGACGATACTAATGCTAGAGCAGCGACAATAATTAGCACGGCTACGATTGAGGAAGTTGCTTCCTGGTTTCCTGAAATAAGCGTTGAGGAAATGCGACTCCGACTGCGAGCTAATCTGGAGATAGCCGGAGTACCGCCGTTTTGGGAAGATCGGTTATTTGCCCAAGCAGGACAGTACGTTCGCTTTAAAGTAGGAGAGGTGCTGTTTGAAGGAATTAATCCCTGTCAGCGTTGCGTTGTGCCTACGCGAGACTCAAAGACAGGAGAAGCCACCAGCAATTTTCAGAAGATATTTGTCAATAAGCGCCGAGAGTCTCTACCATACTGGACAATTCCTGCGCGTTTCAATCATTTCTACAGATTGAGCGTCAATACCAACGTCCCGGCCTCAGAAACAGGAAAAGTTGTACGAATAGGAGATGCGGTATTGACACTCCCCGGTTGAAACACGGGGGATTAAGCGCGGTTGTCTATACGGGGGATAAATCCA
>CAYTUO010000372.1:0-4584 GCA_964441015.1 uncultured Pleurocapsa sp. | reverse complement strand
AAGTCGAGCCAACTCCCAGTTGACTGACCAGATCGACTCGACCGCCGTGAGCTTGGGCAATGGCTTGCACGATAGACAATCCCAATCCAGATCCCTCCGAACGTCGGCGGCTATTACTCGCACGGGCAAAACGCTCAAAAATTCTCTGTCGATCGCTCTCGGCAATTCCTACTCCGGTGTCGCGCACCCACAGGCGAAGGTGATGGCGGTTAATCAGCGTTCCGATCGCAATGGTGTCTGTTTGGGTCGTATATTGGCTGGCATTTTCAGTCAAGTTCATCACGGCTTGCGTCAGACGCTGGCGATCAGCGACGATAGAACCTAAGGCGATCGCGTCCAGTTTCCAGTTGCGATTGGCTAGAGCGGTGGCTTTGGTATAAAGTTCCTGAGTTAGCCAGCCAATGTCTACGGTTTCTAAGTGCAAAAAATCAGGTCGTTCTGACTTGGCTAATAAGATTAAATCATTGACCATGCGGCTCATGCGATCTAGCTCGTCGATTGCTAATTCGATAGTTTCCTGTTGTTCTTGGGGGTCGTTTCCCATCAGTTCCAGATGACCGCGAATAATGGCGATTGGGGTTCGCAATTCGTGTCCGGCATCGTTGATAAAGGCTTTTTGAGTGGTAAAAGACGATTGAAGGCGATCGAGCATTAGGTTAAAAGTGGTCGCCAGTTCTCCCATTTCCCCACGACCTTGCACGGGAATTCTTTCGTTGAGATTCAATTCGCTAATCGAACGGGCGGTAGCGCTGAGCGATCGCAATGGTGCTAGCACTTTTTCAGAAGCCGCCCATGCTAGAACTAAAGCGAAAAGTAACCCCGCCAGCAACACTTGAATAACGGTGAAGATTACTGTTTTTGCTTCCTGGAGTTCTCCAGCCGTCGTATGGGCCATGACAAACACGCCTTGCACCTTTCCGTCAATAATGACGGGTGAAGCCAGGTAGACAATATTACCAAGATTTAGGTCTGAGGTTTCTTGTTCGCCTTGCACCTTTTGGGTTAATTTTGCCCAGCGCTGCATTAATTGGGACTCTTCTTGTAACTGTTCGGGTCGCCCTCTCGGACTCGACCGATAAAATTGACCGTCGAGGAAAGTAATCAAAAAGGTATCGTCTTCAGGAAGTTCGCGGTAGAGAAACTCTCGGAAAATTTCTTCGAGATCCGCTTCGGTGAATTGATCTGAGCTTGAGGAGTGTTCTGCTACAAATTGCTCAAATGTTGCTAATTCCTCAACTAAATCTTCTCGAACTCGCCTATCTACATTGTAGAAGACCAGTTCGGAAAAGATGGGAACTGAGAGTCCAATAAAGCTTGTCATGAGGAGTCCATACCAGGCCAGAATGCGATTTCGCGCCTCCCAAAAGAATCCTCGCCCTCGACGAGATTGATTTTCTTTGGCTTGGTTTGCCGAAAACTTGAGGTCTTTAGCCGACATTTTTGCCCCTAGCGTCATGACTTCACCTGTTTTCTGATGTTCTCACATTATTAATATCAATCATATATTTTTAATTAAAGTATGTAAGTCCCATACTAAATGTAAGTTAAGATTCACGTTAAAGGAAAATAGTAGAAATAAGTAGAAGAAGATGGTTAGAACTCGTCCTAAATGCCTGGAGGAGGAGGCTTTTTCCATGAGGTACTATAGAGATAAATCATAGATGGATATAAGTATGACGACCTTATCCAATGGGCAGTCGGCTATCATCCGTACAGAACGAGGACTCACCATCACAGGCAGTCGCGTCACTCTTTATGATGTGATAGATTTTCTGCAAGCTCAGTATCCACCTAAATTAATCCGCGATAAGTTCAACCTCACAGATGAACAGATTGACGCGGCTTTGTCTTACATTGAAGTCAATCGCGTTCAAGTAGAAGCTGAGTATCAAGAAGTGCTGGCAACTAGAGAAGAAATTCGCTCTTATTGGGAAGAGCGCAATCGCGAACATTTCGCCCGAATGGGCACAAAAAAGCGCCAACCAGAGCGAGAGGCTCTGTGGGTTAAACTTGAGGAGCAGAAAACTCTCCACGCCTCACAAAAGCGATGATTTTCCTGGTCGATTATAATCTCGACGGATATGCTCTTGTTTTTCTGGGTCTAGTGACAAAATTGGGTTGGCTTGAGTTGATGTCTATCGAGTTTGTTACTTTTTCTGAAGCTGGTTTATCGATGGATAGTAGTGATCGTGTTGTCTGGAACTATGCTCAAGCTCACCAAATGATGCTCCTCACAGCTAATCGGAATATGAAAGGTTTCGACTCACTTGAACAAGTAATACGTGAACAGAACACAGAAGCTTCGTTTCCTGTAGTTACAATTGGAGATCTTACTCGCCTTGATGAGTTTGACTATCGAGAGCGATGTATTGATCGTCTCATTGAGATTGTGCTAGATATTAAGAACTACATGGGAACAGGTCGGCTATTTATTCCATGATGCGATCAGCGCAATCAAATGTAACTCATCGCATCGGGTAAGGGAAGAAGATGGTTAGAACTCGAAGGTTGTTCTAAGCGTCAAGATGACGAGAGCGCTATTATCGCTATTATGGTCGGGGGCTGTAATCCAGATTAAACCAGGAGTAATCGAAAGATTGTCTGTGACCTGGTATCGATAAAAGGCTTCTATATGCAGTGATGTGTCTCGATCGCTTCTTTTCCCGTTGATGAGAAAACCGCTCGTCCCCGTTAGCTTGGGTTCTTGACCGACTATAATACCAAGGAGGTTTCCGTCTTGGCCGAGATCGGGAAAGGCGAAGGTAAGAGCGTAATTCCAAACGTTAGCTTCGCCAAGGTTAATGATGGTTGCATCGGTAAAACCTACCCAACCTCCAATGACAAAGTGGGGATTGAGTTCCCAAGATGCTTCTAAGCTGTAAGAATTACCCACTACTGGGCGATCGAGATCGAGTTGTGACCTCAGACTGCCTGTTCCTGTTGCTAGATTGGAATCGTTGTAGGAGTGAACGTAGAGTAATCCCAGTAAAAATTGTTCGCTCAGTTGAAGTTCTAGTTTGGCAGAAGCGCTATAGTCACCGTTAAAGAAACCATCTCCAGCTTCGCTATTTTCTGCCTCTTGATTGTAATAGCCTAAACTAAGGGTGAATTCGTCGCTTATGTCGTATTCTAGTCCGATTCCGCCACTTTCAACTAGCCTATAGATAGGGTTTTGGCGGCCGAAACGGGAAATCGAACCCGTACCGCGATCGCTAAAAAAGGGATTGCTCGCATCGACATCATCTCCTTGGGGTGCAATGAAAAGATTGAGGCGATCGCCGATAGAAAATCGATAAGAGATATTGCTGAGTTCAACTCGATTATTCGTATCGCTCTCAAATCCCAAGCGGCCTTCATAGGTAAGATTTTCTAGATAGGAAAATTGTTCAAAATTGCCACTTTTCAGCGAGACTTTTAATCTATCTTTGCCTGTAAAACTGGTTCTTAAACTAAGCTGTGTACGTTGTTGAAAAGCAAGGTTATCGTTAGTCCCATCCCCAAAATCATCGCTAATTGCCAGAATGACTTCGCCTGTCAGAGTGGCAGTGGGGGAAAATTCTTGGTTTTTAAAATCGGCAATGCGAGTTTCTAGGGAGTGTAGGCGATGCTCTATTGTTGCTAATTCTACCGCAAATTCTGTTTGTAATCTTTTGATAATAACTAAATCTTCGCGAGCGATTTTTTGTGTGTTTAAATCTTCTTGAAAAGAACTCAAAAAAGTATTTAACGCTACAGCAAATTCGTCGCGAGTCATTCCTCCATTTTCCTGCAATGTTTGATTGGAGGAATAGCGTTGGATTAAAGATTGTAGTGCTTGAAATGTCCAATCTGTCGGTTTTACGTCCGATAATTGAGAGACAGAAGGAAGTGAGTCAACGGGAAGCGATCGCGCCTGTTGAAAAGAAAGTTCTGTTAGAAGTGGTTCAGTTGTAAAGATTAAAGAATCAGCAGGCACACAAAGAGCTAGAAATAACATTTGTTTTTGAGTTTAATGAATTGAGTCTAGCGATCGCTATAGATTAGAAACATATAAAAAAGGGATAACTTTTGCCAAGTATCCCCACTAATTTAAAGTTTTAACCAGCTTTAAACGTTAGATAAATCTAAAGATATTGCCATTGAATCATCTCATCCTTGAGATTATTTTCGATAAATTCTTTGTCTGTCGGGGAAAGATGTTCTTTGTACCGACCGATCGCATGATCGCTAATGCCTTCGTGTTCGTAACCGAGATCGTCGAAATGAGAGTTACTACCTCGCCATCCCAATTGAGCATCCATCTTCAGCAAGTCTGGCGTGTAATCTAATTCCACAACTTGACAAACCTGTTGGATAATCGACTCAGGATCGCGAACGAGATCTTCATAGCGAACGACCATATAAGACCCAGCATACTTTTGTGCGTTGATTTTAGCTAACTGGGCAGATTTTTGCCACTTACGGCAGGTTTTTTCTAGAGGTTTGTCCCATCCCCGACTCTCGACGGATACCGCGACATCACGAGGATCGCGGATGAGATGAATCATCTTAGCATCGGGATACGCTGCAAAAATGGCATCACCCCAGAACTCATTGTGAGGGGTT
>CAYTUO010000371.1:0-4603 GCA_964441015.1 uncultured Pleurocapsa sp. | reverse complement strand
CTGGGATAAGTTGGATTGGCTCAACAGCCAATACCTTCATCATCTGCCAGCCGATCGCTTGGTTAACTTACTGATTCCTTACTGGCAAGAAGCAGGATATCAATTCGATCCCGAAAGCGATCGCCCTTGGTTAGAACAACTTACCACCTTGATTGCAGGAAGTTTAACTCGCCTAGCGGATGCTGTCAAAGAAAGTCGCTTGCTCTTCGGAGAATCGGCGAACTTCAATGATGAGGCAATTGCCCAACTCAAACAAGCAGGCGTGGCCGAGATTGTCAAAGCGGTACTAGAAGCCATTGAAGCCAGTCTAACCGAAGCTAAAGCTAAAGAAATCATTGATCGCGTCACGAAAAGCCAAAATGTGAAAAAAGGATTAGTGATGAAATCGCTACGAGCAGCTTTGATGGGAGAATTACAAGGGCCAGATCTGATTCAATCTTGGCTTTTGCTCAATCAAAAGGGTTGCGATCGCAGCCGCTTGCAACAGGCACTCACTTACAGTAGTCAGTAGTCATTGAAGGCAGAGGGCAGAAGTTAGATGTACTTCACTCATAGCTACTCTGCCCTATTGAGCCTTAAATCACGAAAATGTCATCAAAACCAATAACAGGTTTAGTCGTGAGAGTCGCGATTTGGACTTGAGCGATCGCACCCGTTCCGTCAGAATCAAAGAAGAGTGCGCCAGTCGATTGATTGTAGATAAAGCGATCGCTCGCATCTTTTGCTGCCGTACCCAAGACAAACTGACTTGCCAGTAGCGTACCAGCAACGAGTCCTCCAGTAAAGCCAGCATTATCGACGCGAATAGTATCGTCAACCGATTTAAAATCAGTAATGGAATCGAGCTTATCATTGGGCGAAGAGAAGGTAAAGTAATCTTGACCGCTACCGCCTGTTAGGGTATCGTTCCCCGCACCACCGACGAGTATGTCATTGCCATCGCCTCCAAGGAGCTTATCGTTGCCCGCACCGCCGTCGAGGGTATCGTTACCGCCTGCACCCGTCAGAGTATTATTGCCACTATTGCCAGTAATGATGTTGGCGTTCCCATTACCTGTACCGCTAATGTTCCCTGTTCCTGTCAGTGTCAGGTGATTGAGAGCATTAGCAGCATCTAACGAATAACTGACAGAAGCTCTTACCGTGTCAGTGCCTTCATTAATCTTTTCATCGATCCTATCCGAACTGTTATCTACAACGTAAACATCGTTCCCTGTACCTCCAATGAGCGTATCTGCACCAGTACCGCCATCGAGGGTATCGTTACCAGAACCGCCATTAAGAGTATCATTGCCCGTGCCACCGTTGAGGCTATCATTGCCGCCATATCCAAGGATCAGGTCAGAGCTAGAGGTTCCGCTTAAGACGTTATTGCCATTGTCTCCGGCGATCGGCTCCTGTACGTTGACTCGGATTACTGGGCTGAGATCGTATGGTACATATCTGGGAACCCCAAGCGGATCTGGTATCCATTTTGCAGTCGCAACCGCCATTTTCACTTCCGAACCGGACAAGTGTAGCTCTGAGAGCGGAATCGTAACGATAAAGTCTCTGGTGAAATTTGGGTTCCTCCTGACCGATAGCCAAGCATTATGCTGAGAACTGGTGAGCGACAAGCTACCGTTTTGATTGGTTTTGACTGTAACAAAATTTAAAATATCGCCTGTTCTAACAACGTCGTCGAATGACTGAATTTCGATCCCGTATTCAGATCCCAGTACTCGATTACCAAACTCATCTTTTACTTCTGCCCCCGTTCGATTATTGAGATCCGTATCGAAGTGGATGTTGAATACAACTTGCGGATCGTCGGGAACCCACCCATTTACAGAAGCCTTGACAACAAGTTTTCCATCGACAATTTGGTAAACAACATTGGTTAAGTCTCCTGGACCACCGTCAATTTCATCTGAAACTTGCTTAACTTTCGACGGATTGAAAGTGAGTGGTGGTAATTCTTTGCCAGTCAGGGTATCAAAGACCCAGTTCCGTTTCGGAGCCGTGTCAACGAAAGACCATAGATTTGGGTTGTCCAGGGGCATCATCGTGACAGAAAGCAACATCCCTTCGCCGACTTGCCTTCGCTCGACTTTGGGCGGCGAACTTATTGGCATCACTGGATCTAGATCTGTGTAAATATAGGGATCGAGCAAGCTTGCTGAGAAGCTAAGTGTAATGCTTTTACCGCTGATGTCCCAGACACCATCATTAAGGGCTGGCATCGCAATACCCTCACCAAAAGGTCCACCAAAAGGTGGTCGGTAACTACTGAAGTTATTGTCGTATCCCAGATAAAAGCCATGTACGCCGACTGGTCCAGAAAACCAGCCAAAACCGATATCCCCACCCCAAGTCGGAATCTGGTCTCCCATAGAGATTTGTCCCGTACTCAAACTGCGATCCGTATCGAGAACGATAAAAAAGCCAAAGCCCGGACCAAAGTTATTCAAGTTTAGCTCCTGGGTGAATTCAAGCTTGATTTCCACCCGATCGCCGCTCGGCTTCAGCGATACTTTTGTAATGTCGGGTCCAACTTGCGTGTCTACTGGATCGAGTAGAACAGCAGGTTTAATTGGTGTCGGTCGGCGGACAATAACGTTGCGTGTGGCTGTATTGTAAACTCCATAGTCGGGAGCGCGATCGCCTTGATGATAAGGCAGATCTGGTCGCAGTAAGGGATTGATCGATCCCATGACGGGCAGACTGGCTAAAGCATACAAATCGACGTTCGTCGAATTGCCCAAGGCGGCGATCGGGATATCCAAGGTCACAAGTTCGAGGGATTGCGAACCAAAAGGAACTAATGTATTAGAAGCCGATCCTTTTGTAATTTGTCGATCCTTTTCTCCGTAATTTGATGCCAAGCGATAAAGTGTCGCAGTCGAAGGGATACCTGGGTCGAAGAGATTGGGTATATCAACTCTATATTCAGCACCGCGAACCGTCCCCCAATTGATAGCACCAGTTAGCGAATTTCTGTCACTATCGATAAAGATGCTGAGGCTTGGATTCAACCGGAAGAAAGGATTTTGCGGATCGAGACCGATCTGCACGCGCAAGATATTGTTGCTGACAAAAGCATCTAAATATTTGATGTCGGCAAGGTAGGGCTTAACGGTTCCTTGTCCCGCATAGACCCAATCATCTGGATCGATGTAATAAGTCGCTCCAGCCAATGCTGGGAGCGCTCCATTGATATCCGATCGCGATCGCACTTCAATCTTGGGTATAGCACTCAAATCTCTTGCTGTCCAAGCTGTCTGAAGATCGGTAGCATCAATCTCTTCCCCAAACGCTACTTTCATCTTGGCACTAAAGTCTGGCGAACTTGCTAGATTTTGTAACTTTTGTCTTGCCAAACTTTCCGCTTTTTGTAAGATTAATAAATCGCTATTAATCTCGAACGGGCGCTCTGAAGTTAAGCGAGCGCCTAATAGTAAAGTTCCAATTTTGTTAGTATTCATTTTTCTACTCCCATTACCTCAAACGAACTAGCTACCGATTCACCTGAAACGCGCTCTTTGCTAGCACTTTACTAAAGCAAGGTGAAGAAAGGAGTTTGACTAACAATTACACCGTCAATTTTTCAGCAAGCTTTCTCTTTTTTAAACTAAAATTTCTCTCTTTTCTGCCCCCTTGCTCTGGTTCAAGTCAGTCGGTGGCTCGAAGTTTTACTCCTATTAATTAGACAACTCTACTGATCTAGGAGGGAAGGGAACTAGTTCTTTCTCTAGTGGATTTTTCGAGTAACAAGAATATGATAAACCTTTTAGGTAAAGTTACTTAGAAAAATTAATAAAAAATCTATTTTCTGTTAGTATGTATTAGCATATTGATAAAGATATCTGAAAAAACTTAACGACAATCCAGAAAGAATCATGCGCCAATCAGCTAGCGTGAATTAAATTTAAACAATTTAAATTTTGACTGACTTTCTCGAAGATAATTTCTCGAATAGCTCGATGAGAAAATTAAATAGTTATTCTCGGAAAAGATTGAACCCAAATTATGAGAAAATTTTTAACAATTAGCAATAATTAAGTTTAACTTTTTCGGCTCTTGTGTTTTGAGGTTGTTAATGGGGGAAACTGCAATCGTACTCTAGAGAGCAACTTTATGGAGAGGTAAAAATTGATGCAGAAAATCGATACCATGTCACTCCCCGTACCCGCCCCAGTCAAGGATGATTGGGAGTTTGCAGAGGTCTGGATGGATGCCATGTTGTTCCCTCCCTATGTGTTGCTGCTATTGGGCGATCGAGCGGGACATTGCCGTGTCTACAATCCGGCTGAGGGGTATAAAGTCATCTTCATCAGTTCAACTTACGAAGAGGCTCAACTCTGGTTGCTCGAAGATGAGTATGAACCGATTGAAGGACGAGTTGTTGCATCTGACCTTGAACTGAACACCGTTAACTAACGCGACTGGGAGAACGATAGAAAGGTTTTTTCACAACAGTAGCGGGATAGGTTTTGCCACGAATTTCGACATCGAGGGATTGTCCTACTTTACTCAAAGAAGTAGGCACGTAAGCCAGCGCGATCCCAATTCCCAGGGTAGGCGATGAAGTTCCGCTAGTTACTTCTCCTACGACTTGGCCTTG
>CAYTUO010000370.1:0-4605 GCA_964441015.1 uncultured Pleurocapsa sp. | reverse complement strand
TTATCATTTTTTAGTTAATTACTAATAGTTTAGCATAATATCTCCTGAAGAACCCCATTCATCCGATTGGGATTGCTGGCGATTCGGTCTAACTTCATGTAAGTAACCCTAGCGCATTGAATACAGAAACCATACTGGTAGGTTTTCAGTAGTTGTCCTTATCGTACCTTAAGTAGCAGCCCCTATCTTCAATGACTCCTGAATCTTTGAGAGAGCTATCGGTTAACCTGGCTGCCAGGTAGCCTACTACTGGAAACCGATAGCTTGATGATCGTCCCAAGTGCCAGGTATTGAATTAGTCAAAAGCCCATAAGCGTCCTTCCCAAAGCTTGGCGAAGTCAGTTGAGGGGTTCACGGGGAAAGTTTCTGCACCACTAAAGCCAAAAGGGCAAAGGTTGGCCTAGTATACGAGCGAATAAACCCCACCCCTCCATGCGCCATCCCTCATCCCTCCCTCTTCCGACATCCGCCATCACATACCCTCCCTCCATCCACCATCCGCTATGCCAATCCAATGCTTCCATTACCTTCATGTCCGCACAAATCGCTCCAAAAAGAATCGGTCCTGCACTACTAAACGAAACCTTTCTATAAACTAATGCTGGTAGTTTACCTGCCTTCTGGTTCTTGATTATCTCAATGTTTTTGATTATCTCATCATATGAAAACAGTTTAGCCTCCCCATCGCCTGAGAAGTCGCACCAGCCTACATGCTTCATGAAAATTTGTGCCCACCCTTGTGTACCTTGCTTATGTCTATTGTAAATTTTTGCTTGTTCTTTGAAGCCAAATTTATTTTCACTGTACTGCATCCAAAGTAGATCAATTCTATTAATTATTTCTAAAGATATGCTTAAAGCAAGGGCATGGAAATCAAAATCCCCTTTCATCACCATCTCTTTATAAAAAATGAAAGCAGTTTCATAATCAGCTTTTTTAAAATCTTGTTTTTTTAAGTAATTCTCTAACTGAATAAATGAATCTTCTAGAGATAATTTATTTTTTAGCTTTTGCAACTCAAACTGATATACTGAATCCGCCTTACTATTGGATTGAACTGCCAACATTTTATGAAAACCCTGTCTAAATCGTTCTGGATTGCTTTCATCAGCAAACAAAAACCTGAAAATCTCCTGCCATTTTTCTTGACTTTTGTTTTCCTTATTCCCCCATAGCTCGTATAATTTATCATGAGCCTTACTATACAAAGAATAGACATCTGGTGCTTCAGGAAGTCGGATATTGGGGTTTATGCGAGGGTGAATTCTAGAGACGTAATAGAGTTCTTCTGGCTCGTGGCTAACTTCTATCATTCCTGACTTAATTGCTCTTTTCAATTGTTCTCGATCGCCAGAAATCCACTCACAAAGGACTTCTAAAGCGGATAGCGGAACAGGAATTTCATAGATTAGGCAATTGCTGATTACTTTCTCGATGTCTTTATCAAGCTGCAATTTCGGTTGACTTTCCAATTGCCAGATAACTTTTTCTTTCCATCCCTCTGGACTATTTTCATACTTGGTGAGTTGAGTGTTAATATCGTCGGTTGAGAGAACTTCATCATCGAGCCATTCTAGTAAACGGGGATTGCCAGCAGCCATTTTTCGGGCGCGTTCGATGTAACTTCCATCAATGTTATCCGAGTTGAAATTCTTCAAACGTCTCAACTTCTTCTGTAAGTCGGCTTTCTGCAAAGATTGTAAGCCGCGCAAGCAATAGAACGAGCGCAGTAAGTCGGAATCGAATTCATAACGACAGGTAATAATGATGCGATGGTAATATTTTGTCTCCCGAATTGCCCAGGCTAAAGCGTTCAGAATTTTTGCGACTTCTGGCTTCAGGATATACTTTCCTTGCCGATAGTCTAAGTTCCATTCAAAGTCATCGAAGATTAGCAGGAAAGGAGTGGTATTGAGTTCTTTAAAAACATCTCGCAGCCGATATTTAAGCTCTATCTTATTGTTTTTCAGAGTTTTCCTCTGCTTCTCTGACTTTAATTTATCCGCCAACTTAACTAGACTGGTTTCATCTACTTGTCGCCACCAAACAACCTTCTCGTAATCTGACAGGCGATCGCATAACCGAGCAGCAATAGTACTTTTTCCATTACCTCCCCATCCGTGAATGAAAACTCCTATCTCATTATTGGGTGAGGTTTTGAGAATTCGCAAGCAGTTCTGGAGTTCGCGGCGGCGACCAACGAAGGTTTCGCGGGTAGCAACCCTTAAATGTCCCTCTGGATCGATAAATTCGTTACTGATGGAAGGGGGAGGCAAAGGTTTGCGTCCCCTGGTCACCAAAGCCCCTGGTAACGTTCCTGTCACATACAAACGCAACAAATGCCAATCTCGTGCTTGATTTCTCAGTAGTGCTTGATAGGTAAAGGCAACTGCTTCTACTAAGGTTCTCCCGGCTGATAACTCCTGATACAAAGTGGCTGAAGCTCTCGTTGCATCTGTATCACGCACATTATGACCCCAGCCTAAAATAGCAGTTGCACCTTGATTTAATAATGCTTCTGCCATCGATAAAACTGTGCCTTCATCCCCAGAGTATCCAGTCCGACAGCCTGAAAGGAAAATCAGCTTGGGCAGTTGGTATTTCAGTTCCCTAGCGATATCTTCTGCACTACTGTATTCCGCTTCTCCCAATTCTGTCTCAGTAATAAAGCAAGGTTTTTCATCAAATAAGAGCCACTGCCTCAATTTTCGGACCAGTAGGGTTTTGAAAATACTTCTTTTTCAACTGGTAAAGCTTCTCCGCAATAGTCATTGTTCCGACAGTAAAACTGACAATGGTGGCGATGGTAACTAGAGTTCCTTCCCGCTCGACTTCCGATACGGTTTCATAGCTACCTTCAAGTCCTTCAATTGCTAAAAGTTCTTCTGTCGCTTCTACTGCATCTCGTCCTTGGATTTCAATTTTCATCTCTTCAAACTTGCTCGAATCTGCTTGAGTTTCTCTTTTAATTTGGTTTCTAACGCTTCTAAATCGGCTCTCTCCATTTTGTCAAATTTAAGCTTTTCAACAAGCGCGATCGCATTTCTAGCTTCTACGCCTAAAGCGGCATTTTCACTATCTTCTCTCTTGGAAAGTACCTCTTTTATCTTAGCGCGAGTACCCGCAACCGAAAGTTTTTTCTCGATCGCTACTTGAGTTACCTGTTGCCGCATCTTTAAAGCTTGCTTATCCGTTACTCCCAGATTTTTTGGCGATAGCTGTTGGAGAATTTTCGCCTGATGTCCGCCCAGTCCTTGACTGCGGATTGCGTCCTTGAGGTCGTCAAAGAGTTTCAGCGCTGGGAAAATGTTAGCTTTGACCGATGCAGGGTTGAGTTGCATCGACAATAAAAATTCAATAACTCCCCTTTCTTCTTCTACGATCGTCTCCTCCTCTATCAATCTCGTCAAGCCTGCTTCTTGCTCTTTTTTATCTAGAGCCGTTAAAATACTCAATCGATCTATAGCTTTTCTTCTAGTCAAACGCGCGATCGCAGCATCAAGCCGTTTAGGAATAGCATCTTCCTCTATCTCGTAGGTAAGAGCAATCTCTTGGATTAGAGCTTCTGCTAAGTCGAGCGGATTGAGGTTTTCGCGATGGTGATTCGCCAGCATTGCCTGTCGGCGCATTGATTCGGGGTTGTCGAGCGATTGAGTTTGACGAACGGGAACGACAATCGCGTCAATTGTTTCCCAATCAATTTTCTGTGCGGCTCGCCAGCGTCGTTCTCCGTCAAAGAGAAAATACTGTTTAGCACTTTTCTCAAATACGAGAATTGGTTGCTGTTGTCCGTCCTGTTCCAACGAGCGAGCCAGGAGAATAAGACTTTCTTCGTTAAACGTCTTTCGAGGTTGAGCGGGATTAGGTTCTATGGATTCGATAGGAAGCTTGAGAATTCCTTGTGTCGAAAGCGAATTTTGAAGTTCGAGGACTTTTTCCTCTTCAGCGGCTTTGTTTCCAGATCGCTTTAATCGTTCTATTTCAGCCGTCAATGTTTCAATCTGTTCGTTGGCGCGATCGAGTTCTTGATGAACTGACACCTCGGCAAACTGGTTGAGAATCAAATTGTCTCCTACTCTACGACTCATAATTTTTTCTCCTTAGCAATTTCTGCTCTTAGAACTTTGACGATCGGATTAAAATCATCGCACGCTGGATGTTTGGGACGATATAGATGTAACGGCAATCCAACAGCGCTGGCGTTTTTAAACTCAGAAGAAAATCGGATCGGAGCGAAATAAGGAATGTTTAGCTGCGACAGCATGGGAACGAGTTGTTCTAACAAACTCCGATGAATGGCTATCGATTTGTCATATTGATTGGGGACAAATCCGAGGATCTTGGGTCGCGGGTCGAGTCGCAAAGTTCTAAATTTCTCATAGAGCCATTCTAGAAGTTTCGATGCGCCGCCCGTCGATTTTGGCTCGACTTGTACGGGGATTAAAATATGGGTAGCGGCAGATATGGCGATAGTTGGAAGAGGACCCAATGTTGCCGGACAGTCGAAGATCAGAACGTCGTGAGGAAGTGGGTAATCTTGAATGCGATCGTCATAGCGGTTTTCAATTGGGTGGCTCATAATAACAGCAGTGGGTAAACCAGCCA
>CAYTUO010000369.1:0-4609 GCA_964441015.1 uncultured Pleurocapsa sp. | reverse complement strand
CAAACTCGCCAATTTAGCTCAAAAATCGGGTTATAGTTGCTTGATCGCGGCGGCGGATACTTTTCGTGCGGCGGCAGTGGAACAGGTGAAAGTCTGGGGAGAAAGGAGTGGAACGACCGTCATTGCCAACCCAGGCAAAAATACCGATCCAGCAGCAGTCGTCTATGACGGGATCGCGGCGGCTCAATCGCGCCATATCGAATTACTGTTGGTAGATACGGCAGGACGCTTGCAGAATAAGAAAAACTTGATGGAGGAACTCGCCAAGATTCGCCGCATTATCGATAAAAAAGCCCCCAATGCCAAGGTAGAATCGCTGCTGGTTTTGGATGCAACCTTGGGTCAAAATGGTCTGCGTCAGGCAGAAGTGTTCTCAGAGGTCGCAAAATTGAGCGGTGTGGTCTTGACGAAGTTGGATGGAACCGCTAAAGGGGGTGTTGCCCTTGCCGTCTCGCAGCAGCTTAATTTACCCATTCGCTTTATAGGTGCAGGAGAAGGAATTGAGGATTTGCGACCTTTTTCAAGTTACGAGTTTGTGGAAGCCTTATTGAATGGGTGAAAATAAACTATACTGCTAAAACTGAGGTAGGTCTACTTTATGGGAAATCTCCATGACCTTGTGTGAGAGTTTTATTGGGAAGAAAAGAAGCGATTTCTCGCAACATTAAAATTAACCTAATCTAAATTGTTGTGCATGGAACATAGCATAGCGACCGTTTTTTGTCAATAGTTCTTCGTGAGTCCCAGATTCGAGAATTTGTCCGCTTTCGAGGACGAGAATGCGATCGGCACGGCGGACTGTAGCGAGTCGATGGGCAATGACAAAAACCGTGCGCTGTTTCATGATACGTTCTAAGGCTTCTTGTACCAAGGCTTCTGATTCCGAATCGAGGGCTGAGGTAGCTTCATCGAGAATCAAAATTCTGGGATTGCGAAGAATGGCACGCGCGATCGCAATTCTTTGTCGCTGTCCGCCCGATAGATTGACTCCCCGTTCTCCTACATAAGTGTAATATCCTTGAGATAACTGCGTAATAAACTGATGAGCATTGGCAATTTTAGCCACCGCTTCGATCGCGCCAAGGTCGAGTTCAGTTTGCCCAAAAGCGATATTTTCGGCAATTGTCCCGGAAAAAAGCACAGTATCTTGGGGAACAATCCCAATTTGCTCTCGCAGACTTTTTAGCGTGACATCTTGGATATTGACTCCATCGAGCAAAATTTCGCCAGCTTGGGCATTATAGAAACGCGGCAATAAGTTGACTAGCGTCGTTTTTCCCGCACCGGATGCGCCAACTAAGGCAATCGTTTCTCCTGGATGGGCGATCAAACTGAGATTTTTGAGGACGGGTTTCTCTGGGGAATAAGAAAAGCTGACATGGCGATACTCGACTTTGCCTGTCACCGGAGGAAGCGCGATCGCATTTTCTTTTTCTACGACAGTGGGTGCAATTGCCAGCAATTCAAAAATTCGGTCTACAGAAGCCTGTCCCTGTTTAAACTCGTTGTAATTGCTAGTAAGATGGGCGATGGGATCGATCAACATGGCCACGGCGACTACATAGGTAATAAATTCCCCACCCGTTAGGTTTCCCTGAGAAATCTGCCAACCGCCCAGGAAAAAAAGAAAGACAATGCTCATCGCTTGCAGGAAGCCCACCACAACAAATTGTACAGCCTTGAGTCTTTCTGCAAGATACTTGGCCCGTCGATTGTGTTCCGCTTCTTGAGCAAACCGTTGAATTTCGTAACTTTCGGCAACAAACGCTTGTACCAAACGAATGCCGCTCAAGACTTCGGTGAGTAAGGAAGACAGGTTTGAGGTACGCTCTTGACTGCGGCGAGAAAACTTGAGTAACTGCTCTCCAAAGGCACCCACTAACAATCCCATCGCAGGCGCAAGAATTAAAGCACCTAGCGTTAATTGCCAGTTGAGATAGAACATATAAGCCAGTACTACGATGAGTTGTAAGACGCAGGGAATAAAATCGTGGAAAAATTTATTGATAACTTCTCCAAGGCGATCGATATCTTCTGTCAGTCGGTAGGATAGATCGCCCGTTTTAGTCACTTCAAAATAGTTAAGGCTGAGTTTTTGGAGATGGGTATAGACATTGATGCGAATGTCGAGAGCAATTTTGAGGGCCGCTTTGGCCATGAGCGAATCTTGTCCGTATTGTGCTGCTCCTCGAATGAGAAATGCGATCGCGATAATTCCTGCCATTTGAACGATTTTGCCCACATCTCCCCGTCCGACATATTCTGCTATTTGTCCGGCCAACCGCGCTAAAATCGGCCAAAAGATCGTAAAAACAACCGTACAAGCTGCCGCTTGAGTAATAGTTTGTAGCTGAGGACGAAGATAGGGAATGAGTTGCCAGTAGTGCGATCGAGTTTTCAAGAGTTAGCGAGATAAGTGGCTTGTGTAATAGTCTAGAAGATATTAGCTGAATCAGTTAGACACTTCAATCAGTCTAAGACTTCCCCAACAGCCAAGCGCGTCCCATTGACAAAATTCCAACCCGACTGAGGGCGTTTTCCTGCCAGTTGCACTTCTCGTAACAGTAACAATCCTTGTCCTGTTTGCACGATGGGCCCCAAGTTTTTCACAAGACTCACGATTTCGCCAGGAGATCCGGTTAGAGAAGATAAGCTATCCCATTGCTGTTCCAATTTTTGTAAATCTGGCGGAAGTTGCGACCAATAAGCCTCTCCCAAGGGGACAGTAGCGCTGATTTTCAACGGTTGTTCTCTCAAGGAGGTAAGACAATTCGGATAGAATCCCCTAACTTGATTGTGAATGGCGATCGCGTCGCGCGACCAATCGATCGCATAATCTTCTTTTGTAATCAGGGGAGCATAGGTTGCCTCAGAAGCGTCTTGAGGAATGGGTTGAATCTCTCCTCGTTCCAGTTTTAAAAGCGTTTCGACGAGTAACTCTGCCCCTTGACGAGCAAGGATTTCTGCGATTTGATAGGCATTGTCTAACAAGCCGATGGGAGTAGAAGCCTGCAAAAGCATTGCCCCTGTATCCATGCCTTTATCCATCAGCATCGTCGTAATTCCTGTTTCCCTATCTCCGTGGTAGAGACTCCACTGAATCGGTGCTGCCCCTCGATATTTGGGTAGAATCGAACCGTGGACGTTAATGCACCCTAGTTTGGGCATCGCGAGAATTTCTGGGGAGAGAATTTGTCCGTAGGCGACGACGACAAAAGCATCTGCTGAGGCTTGTTTGAGATGAGTGAGGGTTTCTCTATCTTTTTTGATCCGTGCGGGTTGCCAAACAGGGATTTGATGCTCTAGGGCGACTTTTTTCACGGGTGAGGGCAATACTTGATTTCCTCGACCTCGTACTTTATCAGGTTGGCTAACGACAGCAATAACCTCAAAATCTGCGCCTTCCAGCAAGCGTTCTAAGGTGGGGATCGCAAATTGGGGCGTTCCGAAAAAAATGACTCGCATAGTCTTTGCAGCAAAATAGAAATAAAATAGTATTACCCTGCCTTGGATGAAATGTTGCAGTTCCAGATTCGACCAGACAGCGATATTCCCGCCTCCAAGCAATTATTTGACCAAATTCGCTTCGCGATCGCTTCTCGTCAATATCCGCCAGGTCATCGGTTGCCCAGTACCCGACAATTGGCAATGATGACAGGACTTCACCGCAACACTATCAGCAAAGTTTACCAACAATTGGAAGAATCTGGACTGGTACAATCCCTAGCGGGATCGGGGATTTATGTGAAAGCGACCAATCACGAAGGTAGAACTCAACTAGGTTCACCCCTGTTTCAGCAATATCCCGAAGCGAGTAAGCTGATTCGCAAGAGTCTCGACAATCTTTTATCACAAGGCTTAACCCTTTCCCAAATCAGGGAACTTTTGCTAGAAGAAATTGACTGGCGTTTGCGTTCTATTGCTCAAGTGTTGGTGACCGTCCCTGCAAGTGACATTGGGGCTGGAAAATTGATGCTGCTAGAATTACAACAATCTCTAGGCATTCCAGTGCAACTGGTTCTGATGGAAGAACTCGCTCAAGTTCTCGCGCAAACCCACTCAGGAACGGTGGTGACTAGCCGCTATTATATTGGCGATGCAGAAGCGATCGCTGCTCCCTATTCTATCCGCGCCATCCCAGTTGATATTTACGATTACAGCCAAGAATTGGAAATGGTCAAAAAACTGCCCAAGGATAGCCGTTTGGGAATCGTCAGCCTCAGTGGTGGTATTCTCAACGTAGCGGAGATTTTGACTCACAGTCTGCGGGGAGATGACCTTCTCATCGTCACGGCCCAAGTTGGCGATACCGACAAGTTAAAAGCGGTTATTCGTACCTCTCAAACAATTATCTGCGATCGCGCTAGCTACCCCATTGTCAAACAGGCTATTGCTGCTGCTAGAGATGAGCTAATCCGCCTTCCAGAACTCATCAGCAGCGAAAATTATATCGGTGAAAAATCAATTAACCTCCTCAAGCGAGAACTCGGCTTAGGGACAGATGGCGTTTAGAGTTATTCTGTTACCAGTTATCAGTTATCAGTTATCAGTTACCAGTTACCAGTTATCAGTTATCAGTTATCAGTTATCAGTTATCAGTTATCAGTTA
>CAYTUO010000368.1:0-4651 GCA_964441015.1 uncultured Pleurocapsa sp. | reverse complement strand
CATGATTCCTAGACGCTTTTGTAGTGCTTCAATGACCTCTTCAGCAGACTTTTGTCCAAAGTTCTTAATTTCTAAGAGGTCTTCCTGGCTGTATTCCAGTAAGTCAGCCACAGTATTAATTTGCGCTCGCTTGAGACAATTATATGCCCGGACTGACAACTGAAGCTCCTCGATTGGAATTTGACTTTCAGGGGGAACCTCGTCTTGATAGTCGCTCTGACTGGTTTCTAATTCGTTGAGATCTTTGAGCGGATTAAAAAGATCGACGATGATGCCAGCCGCTTGCGAGAGAGATTCTTTTGGACTGATGCTCCCATTCGTCCAAATTTCTATAACTAGCCGATCTTTTGCCTGGGAACCGTCAACTCTCACGTCTTCTACGCTATAGTTGACTTTAGTGACTGGCATAAAGACCGAATCTATCTGAAGAAAATCTAACGAGGTTGTTTCGTCTTTTCCCCGCTCGATCGCGCGGTATCCCTTGCCCTTTTCGACTCTGAATTCCATTTCCAGCTTGGCCCCATCCGCTAAAGTAGCGACGTACTGGTTGACATCGACGACTTCAACTTCTGAAGGAATGTCAAAGTTAGCTGCCGTAACCGTTGCTGGTCCGGTTGCCACGAGACGACCAATTTGGGGCTGGTGAGTGTAACTTTTGAGGACGATCTCTTTCATGTTCAACATGATTTCCAGTACGTCCTCTCTAACCCCAGCAATTGTGGCAAACTCGTGATTGACTCCAGCAATACGAATCGCCGTGATAGCGGTTCCCTCCAGATTCGAGAGCAAAACTCTCCTCAGAGCATTGCCAACCGTCGTTCCTTGACCGCGTTCGAGAGGTTCTAGGACAAATTTACCGTATTGACTCTGATTTTTTTGAGTTTTAGATTCTACACACTCAATTTGAAACTGTGCCACCGACTGATCTCCCTTCCTTGCCTTTTATCAGTTATCAGTTATCAGTTATCAGTTATCAGTTGCCAGCTTTTAGCGATCCGCTTTTAGAGACTGGTTACTGGTCACTGGTCACTGGTTACCGATTAAACCCTACGCCGCTTGGGCGGACGACAGCCGTTGTGAGGAATCGGAGTGACATCTCGAATCAGGGTAATTTCTAGTCCCGCCCCCTGCAAGGCTCGAATTGCGGTTTCTCGACCTGCACCCGGACCGCTAACCATTACCTCAATCTGGCGCATTCCTTGCTCGATTGCTCGTCTCCCTGCTTGATCGGCAGCCGTTTGAGCAGCAAACGGAGTACCTTTTTTGGCTCCTTTAAAACCGCTCGATCCGGCTGATGCCCAAGAAATTACATCTCCCTTGGTGTCAGAAACCGTGACGATCGTGTTGTTAAAAGTAGATTGGATGTGAGCGATGCCGTTAGGAACGTTTTTCTTTTGTTTCTTTGCGCCGCTTTTTTTCGTTGGTCGCGCCATATTGCCTAGCTAAGATTTCTAACAATTAAGGTTAATTGAATAAAAAAAACTGTTACTTCTTGGCGGGAGCTTTTTTCTTCCCTGCAACAGTGACTCGTCTGCCGCGACGAGTACGAGCGTTAGTACGGGTTCGCTGTCCTCGCACGGGCAGTCCCAATCGATGACGGCGACCACGATAAGTACCGATGTCTATCAGTCGCTTGATGTTCATCGCTTCCCAACGTCTCAAGTCGCCTTCGATTTGATAGTTGGTTTCAATAAACGCGCGAAGCGTTGCTACATCTTCATCGCTTAAATCCTTGACTCTGGTGTCTGGATTAACACCTGTTTTTGCTAATATTTCTTGTGAACGTGATAGACCGATCCCGTAGAGATAAGTTAGGGCTATTTCCACGCGCTTGTCGCGGGGTAGGTCTACGCCAGCAATCCTTGCCACGCTTCTTCTCCCTCTGAATTTGGTATTTTTGCTACAAAGGATTATCTGAGATTTCAGGTAAATTAGAGCTAACCCTGACGCTGCTTATGCTTTGGGTTAGAACAAATGACCATAACTCGACCGCGTCGTCTGATGACGCGGCACTTTTCACACATTTTTTTGACTGATGCTCTAACTTTCATGCCGTTCTTGGGCAAACACTGCAAGTTTTTTATTATATCAGAATTTAAGGATTTTTGTCAGATTATATAGGACTTATTTAGTCTATATTTTGAGAGATAATCCAGCCGCGACTTATTTTTTACTATTTTTAAGACGATAAGTAATTCTTCCTTTAGTGAGATCGTAGGGAGTCAGTTCAACCTTGACGCGATCACCAGGAAGGATTTTAATGTAGTTGCGACGAATCTTGCCTGAAATATGAGCCAGGACATTAAATCCGTTGTCGAGATCGACGCGAAACATTGCGTTGGGAAGGGATTCGGTAACCGTACCTTCCATTTCGATTAGGTCTTGTTTAGACAAAGTGGTAATCCTCAACGATAATTAAATAATGAGTTAGCGGAGAACTCTTCTACTACCCGATTGATGTAGTATCAGGTCGGCCCCTACATTAACATATCTTATCAAAAATTTACTAATGATAGAGTAAAGATTGCTAGATTGTTAGACTGGGCGCTAAAACTTAAAGATTAATGGACTGTTTGAGAGCCTCGGTAACTTCTTCGGGCGAGCGATTGCCGTCAATGGCATGAAGAGTACCGCGATCTCGATAATATTCGATTAGCGGTGCTGTTTTTTCGCGATAAACTTCTAAACGACGACGAATCGTTTCTTCTGTATCGTCTTTTCTGCCTCGCAAGAGCAAGCGGTTAATTATCACCTCGTCGGGAACATCTAAATTCACCACGTACTCGGAAGCATGATTCAATTCTTCGAGAAGCTTATCCAAAAAAATGGCTTGCGGAACGTTGCGGGGAAAGCCATCTAAAATCCAACCTTTCTCGGCATCGGAGTGACTCAACCGTTCTCTGACCAATCCTCGAATCAGATCGTCAGGGACTAATTCTCCCTTATCCATGTAGCTTTGAGCTTGCTGACCTAGAGGAGTTTGGTCGGCGATCGCCCCTCGAAGAATTTCTCCAGTCGAAATATGAGGAATGTGACAAAGTTGTGCTAAAAGACTTGCTTGCGTTCCTTTGCCCGACCCAGGAGGGCCTAAAAAGATTAATCCAGTTGTATTGGTCATTCGTTGTCTTAAAAAGTTTTTAATTTAATCAATATTAAGCAAATAAAACTAGTGACCAGCCATCCAAAAAATCAATAACTGGTCACTGGAATTGATTACTGTTTCACCATGCCTTCGTAGCGCTGGGAAATCACGTAGGTTTGAATTTGTTTAGCTGTATCGATCGCAACACCTACAAGAATCAGCAATGAAGTTGCCCCCAATCCTCTAAAAGTTGTCACTCCCGTAGCCCCTTCTACAAAAGTTGGAACGATTGCTACAAGGCTGAGAAAAATAGCTCCCAAAAAAGTTAGACGGTTCAAAACGCCTTGAAGATATTTTGTTGTTGCTTCTCCCGGACGAATCCCTGGAATACTAGCCCCCATCTTTTTCAGGTTTTTTGACACATCTTCTGGATTGACGATCAGGGAAGCGTAGAAGTAGCTAAAAAAGAGGATCATCGCTGAATAGAGCAATATATAGAACCAGCTACCCGGTTGTAAGGCATTAGCGACTTGAATCAAGGCTTGACTAATGCTGCCTTGTCTATTAGCAAGTCCAGCCAAGGTAGAGGGCAAGATGAGAACAGCCGAAGCAAAAATAATCGGCATGACACCGCCCTGATTGAGACGCAAAGGCAAATAACTAGTTCTTTCCCGATAGAGTTTCTTGCCGACTTGACGACGAGCGGAAACAATAGGAATTCTGCGAGTGCCTTCTTGGACAAAGACAATCATAATAATCGTCACCAAGAAAACGAGTAGAAGAAGAACGACTTTCGCGATTGTCTCTCGACCGCCCGTTTGCGCCAAGTCAATCGTATCTCCCAGCGTTTTGGGCAAAACAGCAACAATGTTCAGAAAAATGAGGAGAGAAGCCCCATTTCCAATGCCACGCTCGGTGAGCAGTTCTGAGACCCACATGACGAACATAGAGCCAGCCGTTAGCGCTAAAACTGTCTGAGTAACGAACCAAAATCCATAGTCAATCGCATAAGGTCGCAGTAAGCCGATAGTTATGCCCAAACTTTGAATGACCGCCCAACCTAGCGCGACATAGCGAGTAATTTGAGAAATTTTTCTTCGTCCCGCTTCGCCTTCATTTTTTTGAAGATCTTCTAAGGCAGGAATCGCAGCCGCCAAAAGCTGCATAATAATAGAGGCGTTAATGTAAGGCAGGATTCCTAGAGCAAACAATCCGACGGCTTTGAGACCGCCCCCCGTTAAGAAATCGAAGATGCCAAAAATAGGCAGGTTAGCAATATCGGCAGAGAATCTCGCGCGATCAATTCCTGGTATGGGAATAGCTATCCCGAAGCGAACTAGGATGAGAAGACCTAGTGTGATAAGCAGCCGACCGCGCAGACCTGCTGCTTGCGCCATTTGCAGAAAAGTTTCTTGCGCTGTGGGGGTTTTATCTCGACTGACGACCATGAGTGGCTACCTCTTGTGGGTTGCTAGATGGGAAAGTTGGGAGGTGAAAAATTTTAGGTTTTTTTTAACGTTTACTTACCTTCAGATTAATAATCGTAGCATACTGCCCGATTGGTAGAAG
>CAYTUO010000367.1:0-4678 GCA_964441015.1 uncultured Pleurocapsa sp. | reverse complement strand
CTTTACTTGTTTGTCTATCGTTAGCCGCTTATTCTCCTAAAGTTTATTCCGAAACGCCGGAAGAATGGGTTCAGTTAGGTCGTCGCATTCATGGAGGTTTTGGTTCCTATGTGGCTGCGGGAATTCGTATAGGCTTAGATGCAATGGAGCGCCTCAATGCTAAGCCTCGTGAATTAGAAGTTACCTATCAAGATGGTGCTTCCTCTCCCTGTCCCTGCGTTGCTGATGGCATTATGATAGCGACAGTAGCTACACCTGGAAATAATACGCTGCGGGTTCTACCGACTCGTGTCATTAACCCCAATACATTCGGTATCGCTATTATTAAAAGCAAAAAAACTGGAGAAGCCCTCCGCTATACTTTACCTAGATCGGCTCGTTCTCTTCTCGATGATTGGAATCAAGATTTGCAAGAGCGCGATCGCTATGATGCTGTCATGAATATCCCTGCTGATTCTCTTTTTCAGGTAGAAAATTACCAGCAATGACGAACCGTTTAACTTAAAATCTGTTTTGGCTGAGCGAGTCGATTGGTATCTAGCAAAAATAGCGGTGGATGGTCGCTCAGTTGAATCATCGTCGAACTGATACAGTTGATATTACCTTGAGCTAGGTAGATTTCCGGTATAGCAGTAAAAGCCGAATCAGGAACCCTACGCATGACAGGTGTAGCATCGACAGGCAGCCCAACGATTTCTCCTTTGTCGCTTTGAACAACTAATAAGATGCGTGGCTCATTTGCATCACTGACACGAACAAGAGAATTCTTCTTTTCTTCATTGACGGATGAGGTTTCGCCAAAGATTCGATAGGCTACATCGACAACGATTATCTCTCGACCTTGATAGTTAGTGAGACTAATCCCCGTTCCTTGAGGATCGCCATACACTTTACCCATTTGGATGACTCGTTGTACGGCATGGATAGGTAGAGCAAACCATTCTTGACGCAGGCGAAAGGTAATTAATTGTTGAGTTTTTTCGGTTTTACGTGCAGCAGTGCGCCGAGAGCGTATGGGAGAATAAATAGTCATAAACCGTTAAGCAATTCAAAATTCAAAATTCAAAATGGGGAAGAATTTCCCAATCACCTTCTCACCAATAACTTACCTCAATGAGGGTTGTTTTTGGGTTAACTGTTCGAGAGTTTTCAGCAATTCTGGCTCTCTGAATGGCTTAGAGAAATAGGCTGATGCACCGAGATTCATTGCCAGTTGACGGTGCTTGTCGCCACTGCGAGAGGTCAGCATAACGATGGGGAGGTGTTGACAGTTGGCATCGGATTTGACGTGAGCCAAAAATCCATAGCCGTCCAAACGAGGCATTTCAATGTCGCTGATAACTGCCTGGACGGTAAGTCCTCCTTTAAGTTTTTCTAAGGCATCTTGACCATCTTTCGCTTGTTCGACGCGATAGCCTGCTTTTTCTAGGGTGAGTGCTAAAAAGCGGCGCACGTTGATCGAGTCATCCACGACCAGAATAGTACTTTTCTCGACGATCTCGGCATGAGCCAAGGACGAAGTGCCGTCCGACTCCGATTCGACCGTGGCTAAGGTACTCGACAGGCCAGAAGAAAGCTGACTCGAACCAAAATTATCGATCCAGCGCAACAGTGCCATAGCATCTACCAGAGGAACGACTCGACCGTCTCCCAAGATGGTACAGCCGCTAAAACCTGGAGGCATTGCCAAGGTTCCTTCTACCTGACGAATGGTAACTTCTTGTTCTCCCCAGTAGCGATCAATTAAAATACCGACGAGATTTTCCCCTTGAGCGATCAACAAGACAGTAGGCTCGTTAATAACGGGAATAGCTTCTGTATCGGCGAGCGGATGAGAGCGAGAAAACTGGAACCAATCGCTGAGACGAATCAGGGGCACCATAGCGCCTTGCCAATTCAAAACTTCCTTACCAACGGTTTGTAGGATCTCGTCTGGCTGAAGGCGAAGCATTTCTTCGATCGCGCTGGTCGGAAACGCCAGGAGCATTTCGCTGCTTTCCACTAGCAGCACCCGTACAACGGATAGAGTAAAGGGAACGGTAATCGTAAAAGTTGTCCCGCTCTCTGGCTGAGTATCGACCTGAATTTCGCCGCGAATCTGTTTGAGGTTGGTGCGAACGACATCCATCCCTACGCCGCGACCGGATAAATCCGTAACTTGTTCGGCAGTGCTGAATCCCGGCATGAAAATCAGTTCCAGCAGATCGTTTTTGCTGGCGGATTTGAGGTCGGATTCGTCTAGACCCATTTTCAGAGCTTTAGCGCGAATCTTGTCGAGATCGATCCCGCGACCGTCATCGCGAATGGTAATGACTGTCTGGTTACCTCGATAGGCGGCACTAATTTCGATCGCGCCTTTTTCGGGTTTGCCTGCTGCTTGGCGCGTGGCAGGATCTTCGATGCCGTGGTCGAAGGCGTTGCGGAACAAGTGCAGGAGCGGATCGTTGAGGGCTTCTAAAATGGTGCGATCAATCAGCGTTCCTCCCCCTTTGACTTTCAGTTCTACCTGTTTGCCGTATTTCAGTTCCATTTCTCGCAAGGCTCTGGGGAAACGTCCCAACAAATCGGAAACGGGACGCATCCGCAGTTGAGTAATGTTGCTCTGCATCAGTTTGGAGGTGCGGTTTAGCTCGCGAGTCGATCTTTCGGTATCTTCTAGGTTAGTTTGCAGGTCGCTAGTGACTTCTTGAATCTGCACCATCGTTTCCATAATTTCCTGAGAGACTAGGTGCAACTCACTATAGCGATCCATCTCCAGAATATCGAACTCCCCATCGGTAGGGCTGACGGCTCCGACGCTGAGTTGGGGAATTAGAGGAGCGTTAGTGACTTGGGTAGTCCCTACCTTGTCGTAGGCAGTTCGCAGGCGGAAGTTGGTTTGCTCTAGATTCTTTACCCTATTGCTCAACAACCACAGTAAATCTCGCATCCGTTTGAGTTGCAAGTCAAGACCGTTACGTTCGATGGTTAATTCTCCAAACTGGTTGCTAAGCTGTTCGAGTTGACGGACGGCAACACGAATGGTGTTTTCTTCTACCTTTTCGCTAGCAGGCGCTTTTGTCTGGACTGGCAGTGAAGGCGGAACGGATGATTTGGTTTGGTTTTTGGCAGAGGGGGGAGAGGGGGGAGTAGTGGGGAAGCTAGCAGCAAGATTCTCTAGAGATTCTAGAAATTCCTTCGCGTCTTCAGTAAAGTCGCTTGTCGATAAATATTCGATTGAATCTAGCGATTCTGGAAGTTCTACCGCTTCTAAAGTTTCTATTTCTTCTAGCGATTCTAGCGTTTCCTCAGCGAAGGCAATATCTTCCAACTCTTCCAACTCTTCCAACTCCAAGAAGGTTTCTATCTCGTCTGCTGGGACGGCATTGAGATTTGACAGATTCAATTGTGTTGGAATGGCTGAAGTTTGTCCGATGAAGACCATCGCTTGAGAGCGCCGCCATTCTTGGAGAGCTAGTTGTGCGATCGCTTCAGCGTTGTCTGGATTGACTTCTAGTTGCTCGATAATCGACTGGCAAAGACTGCTAAAGGCTTTTAGCTCCAGCATTTCTGCCAACCCGCCTAGTTCTTGGGCCGTAATGGTAAATTCTTCTACTAGGCAAGGTTTCTCTGGATTTTGCAATACCCCTTCGAGGCGCTGGAGGCAGCCTTCTACTTCTGTCTCGAATAACAGCACGGCCATGTCTTCGCCTGCTTCTTCTGACAGGAGTGCGGCGGCATCTTCTTGGGTGGGTTCTCCCAAGCGATCAAGCAGATAGTTGAAGATAGGACTGGCATTTTCTTCTAACCAAGCTTGGTCAACATCGCTACCTTCGCGGTTGAAAGCTGCCACTTGACGAAGGCGATCGACGCTCCATAACAAATAGCGTTCCAAATCCCCATCGACTTCTGCTCTGCCGACTTTGAGGACTTTGAAGGAATCCTCTAGGCGGTGAGCTAGTTGAGAGAGGTTGTGGAAGCCCATCATGGCTGCGCCCCCTTTGATGGAATGGGCAGCGCGTAGGACGGCATCAATTTCGGAGCGATCGACTCCGTGAGTCCCTAACCCGATTAATCCCGACTCGATCGTATCTAGGTACTCCTGTGCCTCTCCCAAAAAATGGAGTTTGACTTCTTGTTCTTTATCTACTGCCATAGTTTCTGCCTCAGTTTGGTTAGTGGTTAGTTGGTAGTTTTTGGTTGTTGGGTGTCTTTTCCCGCTAACCACCAACCACCTACTACTCAATTAGTAATCGAGCAATGCTTCTTCCTGATGGGTCAAAATGACGCAATCGGAATGAGGATAGGCTTTACAGGTGAGGACAAAACCTGCATCTATTTCGCGAGGTTTCAAGAAAGCGTGATCTTGATCGACTGTACCGCTTACCAGTTTGCCAGTACAACTAATGCAGGCCCCCGCACGGCAGGAAGCGGGTAAGTCAACTCCCTGCACTTCGGCAGCATCTAAAATATACTCATTACCCCGAACTTTAACGGTGGCGTTTAATCCTTTGGCTTCGTTGACTAATTGAACGGTGTAGACCTTGTTATCGTTGTTGTTAGACATTTTCCGTGACTTCTGTTGATTTTGGATTTTGGATTAGTGAATGGTGACAGGTGATTGGTGACTAGTGACTGGGAAATTTTCCTCCCTCTCTCCCCACACTCCCCACACTCCCCACACTCCCAATCACCAATC
>CAYTUO010000366.1:0-4713 GCA_964441015.1 uncultured Pleurocapsa sp. | reverse complement strand
AACCAAGAGAAGCCCACGCCGTCGCGTAGCGCGGCGTTGGGAGTACATCACGTAGCGTGACGCTTTCGGTTCGCACGAAAACTTTATTATTATAAGCAATCGATTTCGATCTCGATCCGATGGTGCGATCGCCATCTAAAAAATCAATCAAAATTTTAAGAGATGTTCCCAACTGATTAGCGATGACTGCTGCTAAGTAAGCCAGTGCTAGGATGGAGTACATCCACCCTAACTGGCAAGGAGCAACTTTCAAGGTACTTCTTTAGAATAGGTCTGCTCTGTTGTTTTTATGCAGTTTTTGAACCAGAAATTCTGAAATTCCCATCAGGCAAGGAAAAAAGGTAATAAGAAGACGGAAGAATGTGAGGATTGTGGGGAGCAGTGAACAGTTATCAGTAAGCAGTGAACAGTTATCAGTAAAGTAATTCCCAGTCACCTTCTCACCTTCTCACCAATCACCTTCTCACCAATCACCTTCTCACCGATCACTAATACAAATTTTTTTAGTAATAGTTAACGTTTGTTTAACTAATTTAATTTTTTATCAAGTTTGCTTTAAAAGAAATTGCAAATTTTACATACCCACCCCAAGAATGCGTTACGCTCACAGATCATAACAAATTCTTTTGAGCGTAATTTATCGGGAGATTGACACTCAAATGAGGAAATAGATCCTGAAGAAATTATAAAGCTCGATTCGATAGAGTTCTACTCTTGGGGGTGAATTTATGAACCAAAAAGTCCTCGAAAATACCCGTAATGTGGCGATAGTTGGTCCTTACTCAAGTGGAAAGACAACTTTACTAGAAAGTTTGTTATTTATAGCGGGTGCAATTACTCGCAAAGGGACTATCAAAGATGGCAATACAGTTGGCGATAGTTCGACCGAAGCCAAAGAACGCAAGATGAGCGTAGAAGCAACTGCGGCTAGCGCCACTTATGAAGATATTAACTTTACTTTTCTCGATTGCCCTGGTTCCATTGAGTTTGCTCAAGAAACTTACAATGCTCTCGTTGGGGCAGGAGCAGCCATTGTCGTTTGTGAATCCGTTATTGATCGCGTCTTAACGTTAGCGCCTCTGTTCAAATTCCTTGATGACTGGGAAATTCCTCACCTCGTTTTCATCAACAAGATGGATCAGTCAAAAAACGGTTTTATGGACGTTCTCCACGCGCTCAAAGAAGTGTCTAGCCGTCCGTTAGTACCCCAACAATATCCCATCCATCAGGGAGAAGAATTAGTCGGCTACATCGACTTAGTGAGCGAACAAGCCTATCATTACCACAAAGGCAGTCCTGCCGATCGCGTCCCTCTTCCCGAACACCTCAAAGACGAGGAAAAGGCTGCCCGCAACGAAATGTTAGAGACTTTAGCCGAATTTGACGACCATCTCTTAGAAGAACTGCTCGAAGATATTGACCCCCCCCAAGAAGAAATTCTCCAAGACTTAAAGAAAGAGCTAAGCGCCGATCACGTTGTTCCCGTATTTTTAGGCATTGCCGAGCAAGATTACGGTGTGCGTCCCTTGTTAGATGCCTTAATTAAAGAAGCTCCCGCCCCAACGGTGACGGCTGAACGTCGCGGACTGACTCCCACAGACAAGGGCAACGCGATCGCCCAAGTTCTCAAAACCTATTTCACTCCCCAAGGGGGACGACTTTCTCTCGTCAGAGTCTGGCAAGGTGAAGTCACTGATGGTATGGCACTCAATGGCGTTCGGGCGGGCGGCATTTACCGCATGATAGGACAGCAACAGCAACCTGTCGGGAAAGCATCCGTCGGCGAAATTGTGGCCATTGGTCGTTTGGAGGGCATTCAAACCGGAGAGATCCTGACAAGCTCGAATCAAAAAGTGCCCGAATTGCCAAAAGCAAACAAGCTAAAACCCGTTTATGCCTTGGCGATCGCCCCAGAAAATCGCAAAGATGAAGTAAAACTGAGTGCAGCAATGGGCAAACTGATAGAAGAAGACCCTTCGCTATACTGGGAACAACACGGGGATACTAAAGAAGTCATTCTCTGGGGACAAGGAGAAATTCACCTTCAGGTTGCTTTAGATCGCCTGCGTCGCAAGTATAACTTGCCCATGACTACCCACTTACCCCAAGTTCCCTACAAAGAAACCATCCGTCAAGCGACCAAATCCCACGGACGCTACAAGCATCAAACGGGCGGTCACGGAGCATTTGGAGACGTTCATCTCGATATCAAACCCCTACCGCGAGGAACGGGCTTCCAATTCCACGAAACCATTGTGGGCGGTGTCGTTCCCAAACAGTACATCCCAGGAGTCGAAACGGGCGTGCGGGAGTATCTCGCACAAGGGCCTTTGGGTTTCCCCGTAGTCGATGTGGATGTCACGCTGACCGATGGATCTTATCACACGGTAGACAGTTCCGAGCAAGCCTTCAAACAAGCGGCTCGTCTTGCCATGACGGAAGGGATGCCCAAGTGCCAGCCAGTACTTCTAGAACCGATTCTCACGGTGACAGTATCCGTGCCTTCTGAATTTACCTCCAAAGCGCTACAGCTAGTAAGCGGGCGGCGAGGACAAATTCTCGGTTATGAAGCGCGATCAGACTGGAAAGGTTGGGATAACGTCACTGCCTATTTGCCGCAAGCAGAGATGCAAAACTTCATTGTTGAGTTGCGATCGCTGACGATGGGCGTTGGCACCTTTAAGTGGGAATACGATCGCTTGCAAGAAGTCCCCGACAAGCTCACAGAAACCGTTCTGGCCAACACCAGTAATGGGAAAAATCATAAATAGATCTCTTGCACTCGATCCAAGGGCGGGCATTGCTCGCTCTCTTTTTAACTAACCGTCAACTAGTAGTAGAGACGTAGCATTGCTACGTCTCTACAGGGGTTTCGTTGAAACATAAGCCTATCAAAATTGGTGTGGCGAACTACTAGGTTCGCCTGGTGAGTAGCGGTTGTAGCGATCAGGCTCGAAGATGGATTTTGCCCATAACCACCACCACTTAAAGTAAGAGTAGGGACTGTCATTGGTAAAATACTCTGGAGCAATTTGTTTAATCTTGGGAAGATACACCCACGGCACGTCAGGGAAGGTATGATGCTCGTCATGATACCCCGTGTTGAAAAAGAGAATGTTAGTCCAATGATAGGTGGAATAGGTCTTGCCGTTCTGGTAAATATGATGCTCGGCGATCGATTGTCCGCTAAAGGTTATTCCCCAATAGCTAACCATGAGAGACAGGCTCCAAAACAAGGACAGCGCGGCTTTCCATCCGATCAGAACCCATGCCAAAGCATAGAGAATCGCAGAAGTTGCAACAAATAAGGCGGTAACAACGACTGGCGTGTTCGATCGCTTAATTTGCCGACGAGCATCCGGTGAAACGATTTGAGAGACGATCAGGTCAGCAATAATAGGGCCGCCTGGAAAGAGATGTAAAAAGCTTTCTACACTTCTCCATAAAACTTTGTAGCGCAACAATTCTACTTGATTTCTGTCCCACCATTCGTAGTCTTTCATGTAGTCATTCAAATGCAGATGATGCGACGGGCCATGTTCGGACACATACGTCAGTGACTTACCGAAGGAAAGCGTTCCTAGCTCGATTAAAAGCAAAGAAATAACCGAACCAACGCGACCTTTTAGAATTAGATTATGGGCGGCTTCATGAATGAAAGTTGAAAGGGAATGCAGAATAAACTGCCCGACAAAAAAAGAGATAAGTCCCACCATCCACCAAGATAGATCGCTAACTAGCCATGCCATCAGCCATTGAAGTGCAACAAGAAAAGCAATAGGGACAATTGACCAAGGGTAATTTCCGAAATAGTGTCTTATCTGAGGATATTTCTCTAGAATCTTTTTGCGTCGTTCAACGTGCCACTGATAATCCGATGACATAACCTTACTGCCTTCAGCTTTACACACCTAATATTTGGTATAAGCAGTATAGCGATGAATGTTGTTTGGCAAAAACTTTAAAAAACTGAAGCCCGCCTGGGCGGGCTTTTCCTTGTAGTAGTTCGCCACACCAATTTTGATAGGGTTATGTTTCAACGAAACCCTGTAGAAACGTAGCATTGCTACGTCTCTACTACGTCTCTACATTGTCATAATCTCTGTGGTGGAGTACTAGTCGTGAATGGATAACTAATTGCTATGCTGCCGCAGACTCTTTTTCAGCAACGGGATAGATGCTAACTTGCAAGCGACTTCTATCTTTGTGTTCAAACGTGACAATTCCATCAATTAAAGCAAAGAGGGTATCGTCGCCGCCTCTACCAACGTTTTTTCCAGGATGGAATTTAGTGCCGCGCTGGCGGACGAGAATGTTGCCAGCTTTGACGACTTGGCCGCCATAGCGTTTAACACCTAGCCGTTTAGAATTAGAGTCGCGACCGTTACGAGTACTGCCAGTTCCTTTTTTGTGAGCCATAGTTTTTCTTTCTCTGTTTTAATATCCCGAATCTATTTTATTTTTTTGAGGAAGTTTCTGCTGTTTCTGCCGTCTCAGTCGTGCTAGGGGAAGGAGCGATCGCAGATGTGGATTCTGTTTCTTCTTCGGTAGACGTAGCAGCGAGAACTGTTCCGTTGAGACTGATAGAATCAATCATGAAACGAGTGAGTTCTTGGCGATGTCCCCGCTTTTTGCGAGTTTTCTTTTTCGGTTTCATCTTATAGACGATGACTTTCCGTCCCCGCAAATGTCTCATTACCGTGCCTTCTACGG
>CAYTUO010000365.1:0-4717 GCA_964441015.1 uncultured Pleurocapsa sp. | reverse complement strand
TGATTTTGGCTGCTATTATTGGATTATTAATCGCAGTAGAAATAGGATTGCGACTACTATTGGGTTTAGGCGATCGCGTCATTTATATCCCAGACGAAGAAATTGGCTATGTGCTAGCACCCAATCAAAAAGTCCGTCGCTTCGGAAATCGAATTGCGATCAACCAATATTCCATGCGTAGCGCTCCCATCGCCGAAAAACGTCCCGACTCTACCTTACGCATCTTACTCCTGGGAGATTCGATCGCCAATGGCGCTTGGTGGACTGATCAAGATGAGACGATTTCTGAGCTAATCAAGCAGCAATTACAATCTCTTCTTACTCCTCAATCTTTTCAGACGGTAGAAGTTCTCAACGCTTCGGCGAATTCTTGGAGTCCTCGCAATCAATTAGCCTATCTCAAGCGTTTTGGCACCTTTGAAGCGCAGGTAGTCGTGTTACTGCTCAATACCGATGATTTGTTTGCCACTGCTCCCACTTCCCTTCCTGTCGGACGCGATCGCAATTATCCAGATCGTCAACCCAACTCGGCAATCGGAGAAGTTTTAGAGCGCTTTTTGGTTCGTCCAAAACCGATTCCTGGCCTGGAGAAAGTGCATCAAGAAACCGGCGATCGCGTTGGCATCAATTTAAAAGCCATTGCAGAAATTAAAGCGATCGCTACCCAAAATCAAGCTCAATTCCTGCTCGCCATTACACCTCTACTTAGAGAAATTGACGGAAGCGAACCACGAGAATACGAGCAAAAAGCCAGATTGCGCCTGCAAACTTTGACAGACAGCGAGAAAATCCCTCTGATTGATTTTTTGCCCTTATTTGAGCAAAAGGGAAATCCAGCCTCATTATATCGAGACCACATTCATCTGACAGCGAGCGCCAACCAATTAGTCAGCGCCACCCTAGTACAGAGACTGGAAAAGCTCGAAATTGCGATTTCAAGCGATCGCGATCGTCGGCGTATTTAATTGATAGCTCCTCTCCAAATCTTGCCAGACTTGACCGTCTAGTGCCATTTGTTCGATTAAACTAGCTAAACGCAGGGCCTTAAGCGCCTGTTCTCCACCAACAGAAGGCTTATTGCCGCCGCGCACGCAGTTGACGAAATGTTCTAACTCGGCGTGAAGTGGCTCAATGTTACTGGTATAGACTTTTTCAATCAAACCATCCTGTCGATAGAGGACTTGACCATAATCGGTTCTGTAATTAGCCGTTGTTTGTCGATGAATTAAAATTTCATTGTTAAGAAAATCAGCTTCTGTCAAAGAATTTTTACAATGAGCGGCTAAACGACGAATTTTACGGTGGGTGACTTTGCTGGCCGTTAGAGTTGCCACAATACCGTTGCTAAACCCTAAAGTAGCCGTCACATAATCGAGATTGCCAGAATTAGCAGCGCGACTGCCGCTAGCGGTTAACCTAACGACTGGTGCGGGAACGACTTCCAGTAAAAGATCGATGTCGTGAATCATCAAATCCAAGACGACGGAAACATCGTTAGCGCGATCAGAATAGGGACTCATCCGATGAGCTTCTAAGGCTAGCAATTCTTCTGTTTTCAGGACTTTGCTGAGTTCTTGGAAAGCCGGATTAAACCGTTCGATATGTCCAACTTGCAGAATACAATTAGACTCTGCGGCTGCATTGACTAAAGATTCTGCTTCAGTAATATTTGCCGCGATGGGTTTCTCAATTAGCGTATGAATGCCAGCTTGCAAACAGTCCATCCCTACCTGATAGTGCAGGCGAGTAGGAACGGCAATGCAGACAGCATCGGCATAAGGTAATAGATCGAGATAATTTTCAAAGAAACGAACCCGATACTTGCTCGCTGTATCCAACCCTCGCTCGACGTTAATATCGGAGACTCCTACTAGCTCAACATCTTTGAGTAAGCTAAGGACGCGAGTATGGTGTTGTCCCATATTGCCAACACCGATTATGCCAACGCGAATTGGCTGGAATTGACTTCGCTGCGTTTTTAAATGATGGTGCCCTTTTGACATCCGCAATTGTACTCCTTTACACTCCTCCACCAAATTTGTTCGAGGACTGATGCTCCCGAACCACCAAAACCATCAAGATACTATCATAGCTATTCAGATTCTGAAGAATTTTAAAGTGCGTCTTTGTTCCTTTAAGCGTCATTGAGTTTTAGCTTAATGGATAAATCTTAAAACGAAATTAAAAAAAATCCGTATGGCAAGGAGAATTTCAGCGATCAATTGGTTCTGGAGACTGACTTGTCTTATTTAGCACATCGTTGTTGAGAGAGGAAGGCTTTTCTGTCTCTGCGGCATTATTTGCTAAGGGATCGATTGATGATGGCTCCAAGCGATGGATGCGAATTTGGGATAAGCGAGGTCCTTGAGCCGAGACGACGGTAAATTCTATCTGGCCATATTGCAAGGTTTCTCCCTGAGTGGGAATTTTTTGCCACTGATAGAGCAGAAATCCTCCTAGCGTTTGATATTCATCTGCCAGTGGCAAGTCTAATTCTAACAATTCATTGACTTCTTCCAAGTTCATCTGTGCTTGCACCAGATAGGTCTGCTCGTCTATCATTTGGAGAGCAATGGTTTCTGAGTCTTGTCCTTCGAGGGTGTCGCCAATAATTTCTGCAATCAAATCTTGCAGAGCAACTAATCCAGACGTGCCGCCAAATTCATCAACCACCATCACCATTTGCACGTGCGATCGCTGCATTAGAGATAATAATTCTCTCAAAGGGGTGGATTCTGGGACAAACCTCACGGGTTTTACCCAAGAAACGATGGGGGTATCGGGGTTAAGCTGACCTTGAACTAAGGGTAGGGCGAGGTCTTTAAAATCAATGATGCCGCGAATGTCGTCTAGAGATTCTCCTTTAACCGGATAACGGGAATGTCCGGTGGCGCTCACTTCCTGAAGTAAGGCTTCAAAAGTTGCCGTTTCGGGAATGGCAATTAATTGGGTGCGGGGAATCATGACCTCAACTGCCGTTACATCCCCAAACTCGAAGACGTTTTGCAGAAGTTCTCGTTCTCTCGCTTCTAAACCCGTCGATTCGACTTCTGTGGCAATAATTAACTGTAACTCTTCCGGGGTAACGCGAGTATGCCAACCGCGATCGCTATACTCGATCCCAACAAGTCTCAGCAAACAGCGAGTCGATTGGTTCAAAATCCAGATAAAAGGATTGAAGATGCGAGCGATCGCTCTTATAGGAGTCCCTAAAAAACGCGATAATTGTTCTGAATAGAGAAGCGCAAGAGATTTAGGACACAGTTCTCCCAAGACAATTTGAAGGTAGGCAACCAGGAAAAACGCGATCGGAATTGCTAACCCGTGAGAGATCGTCCTAGTCATTTCTGGGGGTAAAGGCAGATGAGCAAACAGCACTTTGATGAATACTGCCATCGTCCTTTCGCTAATCCACCCCAGTGCCAAGCTAGAGAGCGTAATTCCCAACTGAGTCGTAGACAGAAGGCGATCGATGCTTCGTTGCAGGGATTGAACCATCTGCGCTTGGACATCTCCGGCTTCTACTAACTGGCTAATGCGCGATCGCCGTACAGAAACTATCGAAAACTCAGCAGTAACAAAAAAAGCGTTGATTGCAATCAGCACCAACACTGACAACAATCGCAGCAAGAGATCTTGAGCAGTCATTGGGATTTTGAATTGTATAAGCGCCTTACACGGCGCTGCAAGCTAGAGATTTGTCCATTCCTCCTTTTTCTCTCTACCGACTCGGAATATTGGCAATATTGAGCTTGAGTTTTTGGTCAGGATAATCAGTCAGATTTAAAGAAAGTTGCTGTCCTTCATCGATTAACTCTAGAGGAATTTTTACGCTCCCCGAAAACGTTTCTTTGTTAGCAGGTAATTCCCCTGGTAATCCCTCAACGATTGCACTGAGCGGCCGTCCTTGGTTATCTTTGATTTCCAAAAAGCTGTAGAGAAATCTGACTGTATCCGTTCCCCGATTGCTGAGATTGACATCTAACAAAAGAGAACCGCCTTGTTGACTGGCTTTGACGACCTCCAAGGTTACGCTCCCATCTTCAGTTTTAAGCGGTAAGCTGACTTTTTTGGGAGAATTTTGGCTGGATTCAGTTTTCTGGGTTGATTGCTCCAAACCTGCTCTATTTTCCTCTTTTTTTTGGGCTGAAACCTTCGATTTCTCTGACTTGCCATTAATGCGATCGTAGACCTGCGTCAAAATGGTCTTTTCATCGATTGGAACAAATTCTTGAGTTTTGCTAGAGGTTTCCTGATTCTCTACTATCTTCTTTTTGGTCGGGTTAGTGTCGGGTTGACCCACTCCTTTGAGAGCTTCAGAACCCATCTTATATCCCACCAAGCTACTGACAGTACCGCTCCCCAGCATCATTGCCAGTAACATTAAGGCCAGCATTGCGGTAGAATTACCTGACTCGATCGATAGAAATTTCATTGACTGATAGGAAAAGTTAAGCTAAATCTTTTGTTTCTATTTTAAGGATTACAGTCAACAGTGAATAAAACCACGATAAAAAAGCTATTCTCGATATAATATATATTTGGGTTGGATTGCACTCTAATCGTCTTGTCAAGGTTAGTTAACCCAGGGTTGGCCGAGCGGTTGAGGCAGCGAACTCATAATTCGCGCTAGGCAGGTTCAACTCCTGCACCCTGGATTTTTTGGTGATTGGTGAAGAGTGACTCATCAGTAATCAGTAATCAGTAATCAGTTATC
>CAYTUO010000364.1:0-4743 GCA_964441015.1 uncultured Pleurocapsa sp. | reverse complement strand
TCTGGGAACCTTCCGTCTCGACGGCATTCCTCCTGCTCCCCGTGGCGTACCTCAGATTGAAGTTACCTTCGATATTGATGCTAACGGGATCTTGAACGTTAATGCTAAAGATAAGGGAACGGGCAAGGAACAGTCCATCAGTATTACGGGCGCTTCTACGCTACCGGGCGATGAAGTCGATCGCATGGTCAAAGAAGCCGAAGCGAATGCGGCTGTTGATAAAGAGCGTCGTGAGAAAATCGATCGCAAGAATCAAGCAGACTCTTTGGTTTATCAAGCTGAGAAGCAAATCAAAGAACTCGAAGATAAAATTTCTGCGACTGATAAGAGCAAGGCAGAAGGGTTAATTAAAGACCTCAAAGACGCACTCGCTCAAGACAACGATGATAAGATCAAAACCTTGATGCCTGAATTGCAACAAGCTCTCTATAGTATTGGTACGAGCGTTTATCAACAAGCTGGGGCTGGTGCAGCAGGTGGAGGTTATAGCACTGACGGCCCAAGTGATTCTGGTACGGGTTCTGCTGGCGGTGGCGATGATGTTATCGATGCAGAATTTTCAGAAACGAAGTGACAGAATAAACTTTTCTCAATAGGCATGAGGAGTGCTAAGTGAAGTACCCGCGATGAATCGCGGGCTTTTTTATTAGTTATTCAACAAAGTTAATTAATAGTTAACGCTTGCTCTCAACAATTCAAATTGATTTTGACCAGCGTGTAAGACGGTGTATGTTTACCGAAAAAAAAATTAAAGTATGAGTGCATAAGTTACCTAAAAAATTGCCTACTTAGTCATACAATGTTTTACCTTCAATTTTCTATACAAAAATAAACATAAGTGCGATCGCTAAAATCCCAATTAACAGAGAGAGAATCGCTACACTGAAAGAAAAAACTATAGGTAAACCAGTATGGGATCGCCAAAAAGAGAAAATTTTTTAATTCTGTGGTTTGATGAAGTAGGAACAGAAGATGTCAGTTTAGTAGGTGGTAAAAATGCTTCTTTGGGTGAAATGATCCAGCAGTTGCAGCCAAAAGGAATTAATGTTCCGACAGGATTTGCAACAACTGCCTATGCTTACCGCTATTTTATTGAATCGGCAGGGTTAGAAGAGAAATTACGCAAATTATTGGCCGATCTCGATGTGGATGATGTGAATAATTTACAGGAACGAGGACAACTAGCTCGCTCCTTAATTCTGGATACTCCATTTCCAGGAGATCTTCAGTACGCGATCGCTTCTGCCTATCAAAAATTGTGCGAATGTTTTAATGTCGAATGCCGCCTACAAAATCAGAATCTCGATGTGGCGGTACGTTCCAGTGCTACGGCTGAAGACTTACCAGAAGCCAGTTTTGCAGGTCAACAGGAAACCTATCTCAACGTTCACGGACTCAAATCCGTGCTAGAAGCCTGTCATAAGTGTTTTGCCTCCCTTTTCACCGATCGCGCGATTTCCTATCGTCAACACAACGGGTTCGATCACTTTGCCGTTTCCCTTTCCGTTGGCGTTCAGAAAATGGTGCGTTCCGACTTAGCCACTTCTGGAGTCATGTTCTCCATCGACACCGAAACGGGATTTAAAAATGCCGTCTTGATCACCGCCGCTTACGGGTTAGGAGAAAACGTCGTTCAAGGTGCAGTCAACCCCGACGAATACCTCGTTTTTAAACCCACGCTAAAAGACGGTTACCGTCCAATTTTAGACAAACGGTTGGGCAGCAAAGCGATCAAAATGGTCTACGACACGGGCGGATCGAAACTAACTAAAAACGTATCCGTTCCCAGAGCAGATCGAGAGAAATTCTGTCTCAATAGTGATGAAATTTTACAGTTGGCACGCTGGGCGATCCAGATAGAAGACCATTATTCGCAAGTAAGGGGAACTTATACCCCGATGGACATTGAATGGGCAAAAGACGGAAATAGCGGACAACTCTTCATCGTTCAAGCGCGTCCCGAAACCGTTCAATCCCAAAAATCGACTAATGTCCTCAAAACCTATCGCTTAAAAAAACGCAGTCAAATATTAGCAAAAGGACGCAGCGTTGGTGCAGCGATCGGGCAAGGAACCGCCAGAGTCATTTTAGATGTCGGCCACATTCATCTGTTCCAACCCGGAGAAGTCCTTGTGACCAACCGCACCGATCCCGACTGGGAACCGATTATGAAAAAAGCCAGCGCGATCGTTACTAACCAAGGAGGACGCACTTGCCACGCCGCGATTATTGCCCGCGAGATGGGGATTCCCGCAATAGTTGGGTCTGGAAATGGGACAGAAGTCATCAAATCTGGTCAAGACGTGACGATTTCCTGTGCTGAAGGCGAAGAAGGTCTGGTTTATGATGGTTTGCTAGACTTTGAAGTCATAGAAACTACCTTAGACAATCTTCCTCGTACCCGCACGCAAATTTTGATGAATGTGGGCAATCCCGAACAAGCCTTCTCTCTTGCCAGCCTTCCCTGCGATGGGGTAGGGTTAGCCCGTTTGGAATTTATCATTGCCAATCACATCAAAGCCCACCCATTAGCCTTAATTCATTTTGACGAATTAGAAGACGAAGCCGTCAAAGCAGAGATTGCCGAGTTGACTAAACTTCACAAAGATAAACCCCAGTTCTTCGTTAATAAATTGGCGCGAGGTATAGCTACCATTGCCGCCGCCTTCTATCCCAAACCTGTCATCGTGCGGATGTCCGACTTCAAATCCAACGAGTATGCAAATCTTTTGGGCGGTCGCCAGTTTGAACCCAAGGAAGAAAACCCAATGCTAGGTTGGCGCGGTGCATCCCGTTACTACGATCCCCAATACCGCGAGGCGTTTGCCCTAGAGTGCCAGGCAATGCTCAAAGTACGAGATGTGATGGGTTTAACCATCGTCATCCCGATGATTCCCTTCTGTCGCACCCCTGAAGAAGGACAACGGGTCATCGAAGAAATGGCAAAACACGGTTTAAAACGCGGGGTAAACGGCTTACAAGTCTATGTCATGTGCGAATTGCCCAGCAACGTGCTTCTCGCCGATGAGTTTTGCCAGGTTTTTGAGGGTTTTTCCATCGGTTCTAACGATCTCACCCAATTAACCTTGGGATTAGATCGGGATTCTGCCTTAGTTGCCCATCTGTTTGACGAACGCAATCGAGGGGTAAAGCGAATGGTGAAGATGGCAATTGAAACCGCAAAAGAAAAAGGTCGCAAAATTGGCATTTGCGGTCAAGCACCTAGCGACTATCCAGAATTTGCTAAGTTTTTAGTTGAGTCGGGGATAGATTCGATCAGCCTTAATCCCGATTCCGTTCTTCAAACTTTGTTGATGGTTGCTCAAGTGGAAGGCGTTAAAGATTAGTTGAGTAGGGTGGGCAATTCCCACCTTATTTTTAGACGATCGCGATCGCGTCCCACCCAAGCCAAAATCCCTGATTGCCAGTGATTAACTGTTGTCCACAGCCACTTTTTGTTTTTTTTCAAGTTTACTGAGGTAAATGATAAGCTAGGCTTATAATAAATCCATGTCTCGCATTGTCACCTACAGCCCGGCCTATACGCTCGTCCCTACCTACGAGTGCTTTAATAACTGTACCTACTGTAATTTTCGAGCCGCTCCCGGTCAGAGTCCCTGGCTGACGCTAACAGAGGCTCAACAAAAGCTAAAGTATCTTCAATCTCAAGGAATTTGCGAGATTCTCGTCCTTAGTGGCGAGGTGCATCCCCATTCGTCTCGACGAGAACCTTGGTTTAGACGAATTTACGATATTTGTCAGTTAGGACTTTCGGCAGGGTTTCTTCCTCATACCAATGTTGGCCCGCTTAGCTTCCAGGAAATGCAACAGCTAAAGCAGGTGAATGTGTCTATGGGGTTAATGCTCGAGCAACTAACGCCGAAATTGTTAGAAACTGTCCATCGCCATGCTCCCAGTAAATCTCCCGAACTGAGATTACAACAGTTACAGTGGGCGGGGGAATTAAAAATTCCTTTTACGACAGGATTATTATTAGGGATAGGAGAAAATAGTGGCGATCGCGCCGAGACGCTAGAAGCCATTGCCCAGATTCATCGCCAATGGGGTCACATTCAAGAAGTTATCCTACAACCGCACAGTCGGGGTCATCAGCAGAGTTTTGAGGCACCAGCTTTTAATTCTCATTCCTTACCAGAGCTTATTGCCAAAGCTAGGGAAATTCTGCCAGAAGCGATCGCCATCCAAATTCCTCCCAATTTAATCACAGATGCTAGCATATTGCTCGAATGCCTGGCGGCTGGGGCGAGAGATTTAGGCGGAATTGGGCCCAAAGATGAGGTCAATCCCAATTATCCCCATCCTCATCTACAAAGACTTAAAAAGATTTTAGAACCTGCCGGATGGCAATTGGTGCCGCGCTTGCCCGTCTATACTCAGTATTACGATTGGTTGCCGCTACAGTTGCGGGAAGCCGTTAGTAGATGGAGTTGAAATAACCGAACTTGCCTTTACGGTATACCGCGTGATCGCGCCAAACCAAGCTTCATGAAGAAATCTTACAATTATTAAAGAAAAACTCCCTTAACTATAAAAACGCTTCATAGCAATGAGTATTAAAGACAAACCCCCTTCTCGTTTTCGCCCACTAGGAAACATTCTCCTGATACTGGGAGGACTATTCTTATTAGCCAATTTATTTTTGCCTCAGTTATTTGGCCCTGCCATTCCGCAAGTTCCTTATAGCTTGTTCATCCATCAAGTCGATGATGGCAACGTGGCTAG
>CAYTUO010000363.1:0-4759 GCA_964441015.1 uncultured Pleurocapsa sp. | reverse complement strand
GTTCTAAATAAAGATTTTTGACTTGGATCTTCTCTGCCAGAATTCGGTAGGCAGATTGCTCTAAAGCTTCTCCTTTACGAACTAAAGTACCTGGCAAACTCCATTGATCACAAAAAGGTTCATCTTTACGCTTAATTAATAACACTAAAAGACGATTTAGTTGGCTGTCCACAGAAAAAATAACGTTGTCAACGCCCACCTTAAAATCTTCTAATCTTGTCTGATTGGTTAGTTTTTTTTCATCGGCTATCATACGTATAATTTTTCTCGTTTAATGTAGTCTTTAACAGGCTGAGTTACAATATTTTTATCTCTTTTTTCGCGATAGGCTGTAGAGGAAACTTCGGGAGCATCTAAGTTAGCAATACGATATTCTGCTCCTAAGCTGTGTAATGCCTCTAGATCTGCTTGCGCGATCGCATATCCAGAACGAGGAATTACTAAAATCTGAACTTGTTTTAATAATTCTTCGATGCGATACCAGTGACATATCTGATTGATTAGATCCGAACCAATGACTAAAGTATACTCTGCTTTATTTCCCCAAATTTTCTTCGCTTTTTCTACGCTCATTAAGCTTCTCAGATGGCTTAACTCTTCGTACACTCGAATATTTTTTCGAGGGGTTTCTATCTCTTCAATCAATAACTGTAACATGGCCATTCGATGTGCGAGGGGGGTTTGATGACCCTTAAAAGGATTATCAGATGCCCAAACTGCAACCCAATCGTAGCGATCGGCTAACCATTGAAGAATGGCTTGATGGGCAGCCGTTGGGGGATCAGCACTGGTGCCAAATAAGGCAATTTTAGTCATTTGTTCCCGATCATCAGTCATTAACAATCTCAATTTAATGATGAAATTCTCTTCCTTTTCTCTCTATGTTCCCTGTACCTTTGCGGTTCATTCATAGAAATTTTCGTCATCTATGAATCTCTCTCATTGTTCTTTCTATTACATGACAAATGACAAATGAGCAATCACTAATGACTAGCAATCCATGATAAACGAAGGGATTCTAAAGCGTCGGAGATATTCACTTTAACTGGTATTGGGTTATTGAGTTGGCGAGTTTCGGGAAGAAGACTAGCAACGGATGTTTGGGTGCGTTGTTGGATAGTTTCGAGAGTTTCTGGTGTTGTGATTCGTTTACCCTGTTTCATTGCCAATTCTAATAATGGCTGTTCATTGCTGTTGGGAATTTCTTCTGCTAATCCTAATCTGTCTGACAAAAGTTGAAAGTTTTCTTGGCAACGGAAAATTTGTTTGCGTCCTGGATAGGTAGCTTTTTTGCTCGATTGCTTCATAGTGGGAATACCGTCAATTTCTACCAATTTGTAGACTCCATTAACAGGAGAACCCGTTACCAGCTTAGTTCCCAGTCCGTAGCCATCGATGCAAGCGCCAGCTTCTCTTAAGCGGACAATTTCCCATTCATCTAAGTCGCCACTGGCAAAAATAGTGATGTCTGGAAGGAGAGATCGCACTTTCTTGGATAATTCCGCCAAATCCCCTGAATCTAGACGCACTCCCGTTACTTCCATTTTGCCCTCTCTTACCATATCTGCCAAACGCTGAGCCGCCGCAACGGTATCGTAAGTGTCGATTAGCAAAGGTGCAGCCGGAAAATAACGGTGAAAAGCACTAAAAGCTTCGTCTTCACCCCCCTCCATTGCCCCAATTGCCATTACGAGAGAATGTGCCATCGTTCCGCTTGGCTTGCGTCCCAACTTCAAGGCGGCTAGAACGTTAGAAGTTGCATCTAATCCCCCGGCTAAAGCTGCTCTCGCTGCCCAAATCGAACCTTGTGGACTAAATGCCCTTCTGGTTCCAAACTCTAGCAAGATTGCCTCTTGACCCGCCACATCTCGCATCCGAGCGGCTTTCGTGGCAATTAAAGTTTGGTAGTTAATGGTATTGAGGAGATAGGTTTCTATTAACTGAGCTTGCCATAAGGGAGCTTCTACCCTAAGCAATGGTTCGCTGGCAAAGATAGCCGTTCCCTCTGGGACTGCCCAAACATCTCCTGTAAAGCGTCCCGACTCCAGCAGCGACCAAAATTTGGCTGGTGCATGAGCGAAAATTCCGGTGTTTTGCAAAGCCTCCAATTGAGCGCTGGTGAAATGCAGCTTTTCTAGATAGTCCAATGCCTGCGCTAATCCCATAGCAATCAGATAGCCAAACTTATCGGGGAAATGCCGGACAAATAGTTCAAAACTAGCTGGTTTGTCTTCTAGCCCTTCACCAACGTAACAAGCTGCCATTGTTAGCTGGTACAAATCAGTTAGCAGACTATAATCCTCACTACAGAGGGTGAGTTCTTGGTCTTCTATCATTTCAACTCAAAAAAATTGGGTTTAGAGAAAGGTTTTTTACCTCTGTTTAAATTATAGTAAATTTTACCAAAATTGCCCAGATGTTTGCAGGCTCACTTACGATTGATCGTCCTCAAGCGTCAGCTAACCAATGAGTCTCATCTCATTTTGGATTTTGGATTAGATTGGCTCTTTTAATTCCTAATCTTTTACTCGCCGACTGTTGCGCCAGACTTGCCAACTCACATAGGACAGCAACATAGTTGCACCGATCGCGTATCCCCAACCGCTAGGAATATTAGACAATCCTAAAGCTAGACTTCCCACCCAGAGAGTAAGCGCATAGATAAATACAACGCTCAAACGCTGTGAAAGTCCTGCATCGAGTAAGCGGTGGTGAAGGTGGCTTTTATCTGCCTTAAAAGGCGATCTTCCTTTGCAGATGCGGGAAAAAATGACAGCCGACATATCCAAAATTGGCACGGCTAAGATTAAATACGGCAGCAAAACGGCTGTAACCGCCGTCGTTTTCACTAAACCAATTACGCCGACTCCTGCCAGCGTAAAGCCCATAAAATAAGCCCCGCCATCTCCCATAAAGATTTGGGCCGGGTTAAAATTGTAGCGAAGAAAGCCCAACGCTCCGCCTGCTAAGGCAGCAGCAATCAAAGCGGCGGCTGGTTGGTTCATAAAAAGCGTGACGATTAACATCACTACAGCAGCGATACCGGAAACCCCTGCTGCTAATCCGTCTACTCCATCGATCCAATTAATTGCATTAGCCATGCCTACCAACCAAATAACCGTAATAGGCAAGCTTAACCAGCTAATTTGAATCAAACCATCGAAAGGAATTGAGAGAAAATCGATGCGAACTCCCATTCCCCAAGCGGCGGAAGCACAGACTGTCTGCATGATCAGCCTCGAACTAGGCGTTAAGTGATACAAGTCATCAGCTAGACCGATCGCAAAGAAGGCAAGTCCTCCTGCAATAACGCCGAGAATTTCCCACGTTTTGTCTTGGTAAAGCTCCCTAAATCCTCCCAGCCACCAGACAATCAGTAGTGCTGTTAGGGTACCGATGAAAATAGAAACGCCTCCCAAGCGCACCATCGGGCGTTCGTGGATTTTTCGGTCGTTGGGTTTATCGATGTATCCACTTTTGAGACCGAGGTTTTTGACAACTGGCGTACTCCATAAGACGACAGTCATTGAGAAGAGGAAGGCAATTAGATGATAAAGCTCTCCAGGCATGGGTATGGGAAGAGTAAATGAACTTGGGTTGTCTCAGGCAGAGTTTACCTTAATAATGCTCCTTTTGTGGAGGAGGGAACCCAAGTTTTTGCGAATGGTTATTAAATTATGAGTCACTAATCATTAGTTTAGTTTCTTCTAACACTTGCCGACATTTAGTTAAACCATTGCTGGTACGAAAATCTTGAGATGAGGATAAAGCGGGAAGCGATCGCACAAGCTAGCTACCCGACGCAAACAATCTTGTTTGATGCTTTCGTCCTCTGGATTGAGCAGGCGATCGGCAATAATATTGGCAATCTCTGTAAATTCCGCTTCTCCCAATCCTCTCGTAGTCATAGCTGGCGAACCCAAGCGTAAACCGCTAGTCACAAATGGAGATTCTGGATCGAAGGGGACGGTATTCTTATTGGCAGTAATGTTGACGTTGCTGACTAATGCGTCGGCACGTTTGCCTGTCATGCCGATGGAACGAAGATCGACTAACATGAGATGGTTATCAGTGCCGCCAGAAACGATCTTAAAGCCGCGATCGCTTAATCCTTTTGCCATCGCTTGAGCGTTGGCGATAACCTGTCGAGAATAGGCTTTGAACTCTGGCTTGAGGACTTCTCCAAAGGCGACTGCTTTGGCTGCAATGATGTGTTCTAGCGGGCCTCCTTGAGTGCCTGGGAAGACCGCTTTATCTAATTTTTTGCCTAATTCGGGGTCGTTAGTCAGAATTAATCCACCTCTGGGGCCGCGTAGGGTTTTGTGGGTGGTTGTGGTTACTACGTCGCAGTAGGAAATGGGGTTAGGATGGTGTCCTGTGGCAACTAATCCGGCAATGTGGGCAATATCGGCAAGCAAGTATGCGCCCACTTCATCGGCGATCGCGCGGAATTTGTCGAATTCGATAACGCGAGGGTAAGCAGAATAGCCGCAAATCATCAGTTTGGGACGTTCTTGACGGGCTAATTCTCTGATTTTGTCGTAATCGAGGCGTTCTGTTTCTGGACTGACTCCGTAGTGGCGAACTTTAAACCATTTGCCAGAAACGTTGACGGGCGAGCCGTGGGTCAGGTGTCCGCCGTGGGACAGATCCATGCCCATAATCGTATCTCCTGGCTCTAGCAGCGCCAAGAAAACCGCAAAATTGGCCTGTGCGCCGGAATGGGGCTGAACGTTAGCATGAGCCGCGTCGAAGATTT
>CAYTUO010000362.1:4053-4759 GCA_964441015.1 uncultured Pleurocapsa sp. | reverse complement strand
TAACTGATAACTGATAACTGATAACTGGTAACTGATAACTGGTAACTGATAACTGGTAACTGCTCGATATGCTAGCTCTAGAGTCAACCATTGAACGTTCTCCCTTGACGATCGCGCCGGATACTCTCGTCGTTGATGCGATCGCCCTACTCAATGGCTCCCAAGCCAGTTGCCTTTTAGTCACAGACAAGACAAAGTTAGTCGGGGTATTTACACCCCAAGATGTCGTTCGCCTCGTTTCCTCTGGAATAGACTTGTCCGAGGTAAAAATCGAGCGCGTCATGGCGCAGCCAGTCGTAACCCTAAAACGCTCTGACTTTAACGATCTCTCTACAGTTTTGTCCCTATTGCAGCAACATCAGACTTGTTATTTGCCAGTATTAGACGAACAAGATTGCCTAGAAGGATTGATTGGCACTAGCAGCCTATGTGCGGCATTAAAGCAACAGATAGAGAAGCAAGCGGCTGAATTAACCCAACGAGTAAACGAACGAACAGACGAGCTAGCCTGGACTAACACGCGGCTTCAAGAGCGCGAACAACATCTAAAACTAGCACTGCAAGCGGCTAAACTTGGTTCCTGGGAGCTAGATTTAAAAACGGGAGAGTTGGTTTCATCCTCTCAATGTAAAGCAAACTTTGGCTTGTCTCCCGAAGAAGACCTATCCTACACCAGACTATTTGAACTTATCCATCCCGATGATCG
>CAYTUO010000362.1:0-4043 GCA_964441015.1 uncultured Pleurocapsa sp. | reverse complement strand
AGCAGCAAAGGGAATATGAGGCAGAATACCGCACTATTTGGCTTGATGGCAGTATTCATTGGATCTTGGCTAGAGGTAGTACTCGATACGAAGCTGATAGCACTCCTGCTCGCCTACTCGGTGTGACGATGGAAATGACAGAACGCAAACAAGCCGAAGAAGAACGGCTACAACTGCTCGAACGAGAGCAAAAAGCGCGAATCGCTAGCGAAACAGTCCGAAACAAAACTAGCAATATTTTAAAAAGGATTACGGATGGCTTCTTTGCGTTAGACTGCGAGTGGCGTTTTACCTATATCAACCCAGCAGCAGAACGAATTTTACAGAGAAAACAAGAAGAATTACTTGGTAAGTGCGTGTGGGATGAATTTCCCGAAGCAGTTGGGTCAATTTTTTCTCAGGAATACCGCAGAGCCGTCACCGAACAGGTGAGCGTTGCCTTTGAAGCATTTTACCCGTCGCTAGATACTTGGTTTGACGTTCATGCTTACCCATCCCCAGAAGGACTATCCGTTTATTTCCAAGACATTACCGAGCGCAGGCGAACAGAAGCGGCCTTGAAAGCAAGCGAAGCGCGATCACAGAAATTAGCAGCCAGCATCCCGGAAGTTATTTATATATTCGTCATCTGTCCCGATGGATCGATGAAATTTGAATATATAAGCGATGCTTGTCGGGAAATTCAAGAAATAGAACCAGAGGAAATCCTGAAAAATGCCGCTATCTTGTACGAACAAATTTATCCCGAAGATTTGCAGAAAGTTTTGCAGACAAAAGCGAGAAGCGCACAAACCCTAGAACCCTTTGTCTGTGAATGGCGCATTGTTACTCAATCGGGGAAACTCAAGTGGGTGCAAGCCAAGTCTCGACCAGAACGCCGCGACAACGGTGAGATTGTTTGGTATGGCACCCTATCGGATATTAGCGATCGCAAACAAACTGAAGAGGCACTGCGGCAAAGCGAAGCGACCCTCCACAGTTTCTTTGACAACGCTCCCGTGATGATGGGAATTGTCGAACTGCGCGATAACGATATTCTCCATATTACCGATAACGCAGTAACGGCAAGACTCTTTAGACGAACGCCCGAAGCCATGCAAAATCGGTTAGACAGTCAACTAGGAGTCCCGCGAGAACACATCCACCTCTGGCGCGATCACTACCGCGAAGCCGAACAAACCCAAACTCCCGTCCGTTTCGAGTATTTCCATCCCGTTCCTGGAGGAGTTAGGTGGCTATCAGCGATTGTTTCTGCCATTGCCGGAGGTTCTGAGAGCCGTCCGAGATTTGCTTATGTGGCTGAAGATATTACCGATCGCAAACAAGCCGAAGCAGCGCTGCGAGAGAGCGAAGAACGTTTTTACAACGCCTTTGAATATGCGGCGATCGGCATGGCACTGGTAGCCCCAGACGGCCGCTGGCTCAAAGTAAACCCCGCCTTGTGTGATATCGTTGGCTACTCAGAGCAAGAATTGCTGGCCACCGACATCCAGACTATTACCCATCCAGACGACTTAGAAGCGAGCCTTACCTACATCCAAAAAATCCTGACAGGCGAGATTCAGACCTACCAGATGGAGAAGCGGTACTGTCACAAACAGGGCCATCCTGTCTGGACTTTGTTAAGTGTTTCCGTCGTGCGCGATGAGCCAGGTCAAGCGTTATATTTAATCGCGCAGATTCAAGACATTAGCGATCACAAACGAGCAGAAGGAGCATTGCGAGAGAGCGAAGAACGCTGGCAGTTAGCCATACGCGGCAACAACGATGGCATTTGGGACTGGAACCTCAAAACCAATGAAGTTTTCTTCTCGCCTCGCTGGAAGGAAATGCTAGGGTACGAAGACCACGAAATCGCCAACCACCTCCTCGACGAATGGGCAAAACGGGTGCATCCCGACGATCTCGATTGGGTATTGCAAGTCGTTCGCGATCATTTTGAGAAAAAAACTCCCTACTACATCACCGAACATCGAGTTCAGTGCAAAGACGGCACTTATAAATGGATTCTCGATCGCGGACAGGCACTATGGGACGAGCAAGGAAATGTCATGCGGATGGTGGGATCTCATACCGATATTACCGAGCGCAAACAGGCAGAAGAAGCCTTACGAGAAAGTGAAGAACGCTTTCGGCTCTTGGTGGATCGCTCCCCAGTGGGAATTTTCCAAACCGACTCACAGGGGGATTATTTGTTCGTTAACCCGCGCTGGCTGGAAATGACCGGTCTTTCTCTAGAAGAAGCGACTGGGAAAGGTTGGTCTAATGCCCTACATCCCAAAGATCGCGAACGAGTCATTGCCCAATGGGATGAGGCAGCTAGAGAGGGAAACGAATTTTCAAGGGAATATCGTTTCAGAACGCCTGGGGGGAAAGTTATTTGGGCATTTTGCAACGCGATCGCCATCCACAATGAAGCAGGAGCCATTACGGGATATTTTGGCACCGTCACCGACATTAGCGATCGCAAGCAACGAGAAACTCTCCTAGAAAACATTGCCAGAGGGGTTTCCGCAGAAATCGGCGAAGCCTTCTTTCACTCATTGGTCAAATATCTCACTAAAGCGCTGGGATTAGAATATGCCTTTATCTGCGAGTTGGTCGAACCGCGTCGAGCGTGTGTAGAAGGAATGCGCCTGAAGACGGTTGCTGGCTATGGAGACGGTCGGGTTTTAGAGAGTTTCGAGTATGCTTTGGTCGATACTCCCTGTGACAATGTGGTGGGCAAACAGCTATGCGTCTATCCGGCTAACCTTCAGCAGCTATTCCCCAAAGACAAATTTCTCCAAGAAATAGCAGTAGAGAGCTACGCGGGAATTCCTTTGTTTGACTCGACGGGTCGCGCCCTGGGATCGGTCTCCGTACTCAGCCGCCAACCCTTGCCAGATAACCGTTTAATAGAAGAAACACTAAAAATATTTGCTGTCCGCGTTGCTTCTGAGCTAGAACGCAAACGCTCAGAAACTGAACTGATGCGACAAAGCCAGCGCTCTCAACTTGTGGCCGAAATTACCTTAAAAATTCGCCAATCCCTGCAACCTGACACAATTCTTCAAACGGCCGTCACTGAGGTGCAAAAACTGCTCAAAGCCGATCGCGTCTTGGTCTTCCGACTTTGGAGCGATGGTTCGGGCATGGTAGTCCAAGAAGCTGTCCTGCCGGGTTTTACGGCAATTCTGGGGCAGAACATTTACGATCCCTGCTTTAGTACAGATTATCAGGAGAAGTATCGTCAGGGAAGAGTCAGCGCGATCGTCGATATTGAAACGGCAGGCATACACACCTGTCACTATGAATTACTCAAACAGTTTGGCGTGAGAGCTAACTTGGTAGTTCCAATCCTGCAAAGAGATGACTGTTGGGGCTTGCTGATTGCCCATCAGTGTAGCAGTTACCGACAGTGGAGTCACTTTGAAATGGAGTTGTTACAGCAATTGGCCAACCAAATCGGCATTGCCTTATCCCAAGCACAACTCTTAGAACAAGAAGTGAGCCAGCGTGAGGAATTAGCGCGTTCCAATGCCGAATTACAACAATTTGCCTATGTTGCTTCCCACGACTTGCAAGAACCTCTGCGGATGGTGACCAGTTACTTACAGCTTTTAGAGAAACGCTATAAAGGCAAGCTGGATGAAAGGGCCGACGAATTTATCGCCTACGCCGTAGATGGGTCAAATCGCATGAAGACACTCATCCAAGACTTGCTGAGCTATTCTCGCGTTAGCACTCGCGGCCAGCCTTTCGAGCCAGTGGACTGCAATATAATTTTAGAGAACGCGATCGCCAATCTTCAAATTGCGATTAACGAGACTGGCGCGATCGTTACTTGCGATCCCCTGCCCCAAGTCATCGCTGATGCAACGCAACTGACGCAATTATTCCAAAACCTCCTCAGCAACGCCATTAAATTCCGCACCGACGGCGTTCCCCCGCAAATCCAGATTGGAGCAGTTAGGGAGAAAGGAGACAAGGAGGACAAATCCAATTCAAAATTCAAAATTCAAAATTCAAAATTAATCACCAGTCACCAGTCACCAGTCACC
>CAYTUO010000361.1:0-4768 GCA_964441015.1 uncultured Pleurocapsa sp. | reverse complement strand
TATCATTTTTTAGTTAATTACTAATAGTTTAGCATAATATCTCCTGAAGAACCGATAATCCCCCAGAGGTTCACTACGACTGCCCTGTTATATATAGCTAAATCACTATTAATAATTTATATAGTTAGCTTTTAACTTTGTTTATACTTTACACGACGTAGCCTAAATTGTTAATATTTCACTGACTAAGTAAAGAGATGCTCTATGACTACTGTTACATCCAACGAAATTGCTCTGTCTCGTTCTGCATTGGCAGATTATCCAGAAGCAAGTGATACCCTTAAAATCATTGAAGAATGTGGGGGGAACCTGGAGGATGCTTTTGAAGTGTTAATGGTTGAATCTGAATCTGAGGGAGAAGGAACAAGGCTAGGTTTTGGTACTTCTCTAGAACAGTTAGCCCAGAAGTGCCGCGATGTTATCTGTCAAGAAGAATTTCAAGAAGAGATTGTAGATGGATTTTCCCGTGAATTATTGAATGGACTTGTTCCTATAGTTGCAGCACAACTAACATTAATGGGAAATTTGCCAGCAGCATTGGCAATTCCTGTTGTTATGTTCGTGATTAAGCGAAAGATCAAAAGTTTTTGTAAATCCTATGACTCAAAATCCTAGAGTCCAATAGTTGTAAATGCAGCCCAATATATAGGGTTAGCAAAAGGATAGGGAGCGCGATCGCACACTTCTAAATACTTATTGATGTATGCTTGTGCTACTCTTGGGCTTTTTCCAGCAAAAGTTTGATAGATATAAGGTTTGAGCTTTTCAAATTCTTGTTTTGCCTCCACGCGACTCAAACCAGCCAGCCATTTTTGAGCTTGATTGAGAGATTTAGCGACATCTGCTGACTCCAAATGAACAAAGTTTTTCAAGATTTCATAGAACTTAATCATTAAAAAAGCTGTAGATAAATCGCTCACAGCCCATAGCGATACAACTACGCGAGGAATGCCAGCAGCCATTAGGCATCGAGACAACCCAATTACACCATCTTCAGTAATTTTGCCTAGCCCAGTTACACAGGCACTCAGAACAAAAAGTTCAGCCTGTAGATTTTGCTTGTGTGGCGACCCAAACATCTCCATTATTTCCCCGGCCGTGAGGAAACCATTATCATTTCCCTTGGGAGCCAAGGCAATAGCTCCTGGTATCCCCAACTGTTTAATATCATCTAAAACTCCATGTGTTGCCAAATGAATCAGCCTTGCTTTAGGCATTTGTCGCACAATGTCCACTTTGGTAGCTTGGTCGGCGATGATGGCTTGAGTGTTAAGAAGAGACGCGATTGTCCTTGCTTCTGCTTCGGAGGCTGGTAGTGGTTTTAACTGACGAACTTCTTCACCAATTCTCGATGCTAGTAATGGCATTTTGGGATTTCCTACAACAAGTGCATCGATAGTAGTAATTAATTTATCCTTTATTGCCAGACTCGCTAACTTAAGCACTTGGATGGAAGGAGCGGTCAAAATTGTGTATTTTTGGAGCAAAAAATTACCTTTTTTGTCTTGTAGTGCTGGAAATGGAATCAGAAACAAATAACTTTGTGGAATAAAAATGACTGTAGCGTTAGGTTCATCTGGTAAAAACTTAGCAATTTGTTCAATCAAGATTTGATAAAATTGGCATAGGTGAGAATAGAGCCAATTTTTTCCAACTCTTTGCGGCGGTTTAAAGTCAGTAACTTTCCCATCTTCAATACCAATAGAGATACGAGCTTGGCGAACCAGTTCTTTCAAATAAATACAATTTGTCTGTTCTAGAAAATTTTTTAATTCAGTTAAATGAAATTTAATTTCCCCCGTAGGGTTAATGACCCAAATAAAAAGTTCTGATTCTTGTGCTTGTATCCCTTGTTGACTTTCAAATTCCTCATAAAAAATCGAATATTCAACTAGAGTTACCTTTTGCTCTATGGCAATTTGTCGAATTTGCTCAATGCTAGGTGAGTCGATAATCTCTTGAGGAAAATCAGATAGAGTTATACTCCGCGACAATAACTCCACAAAAGCACGAGCACGACCTCTCTCAGCAATCTCTAGTGCTTCATCATTTTTGTTTTGGGCAATCAGAACTTTTTGCAGAAAACGGTAAGTGCGAGCTTGTTCCTCAAAAATTGAGAGCTTGTAGTTATCATTTTGACCTAACCTAGCTCGTAAAGATTCCCAAATGCTAACAGCCTCCTTTAAAGCTTTCTCTGCCTCCGAAAGATTATCAGCATAGTAGAAAGCGACTCCTAGATTGTTCAGAGAAGATCCTTGTCCCCGTAAATCTCCTATGTTCCTATGGAGAGCTAAACTCTGTTGGTAATTATAAACTGCTTGAGTATAATTTTTTTGGGAATGGAAAGCAATTCCCATATTGTTTAAGACTTGTGCCTTCAGTTGGTGGTTATCGATATTCTGAGCAATTGCTAAACTCTGCTGATAGTACTTAATAGCTTGAGCATAATTTCCTAGGCGACTATTAACAGATCCTAGATGATCTAGGGAATAAGCTTTTTCGTAGAAAGAATTCTCCAGTTGCTGGGCAATATTCAACGCTTGCTGAGAATAGTCAAGTGCTTGGTCAAAATTTCCTAAAAGAATAAAGGCATCTGCTATCTGGTTCAAGGCTCTTAACTCTTCAGTGCGATCGCCAAGATCCCGCATAATTAACAAGCTTTGTCAATAGTATTCAATGGCTTGAACATAGTTACCTATGTTGTAGTAAGCAAGCCCCAAATTTACTAAAGTTTTTCCTTGTCCCCAGCGATTTTCCCAGCGATTTTCGTGTTCGACGAGGATGGGTAGCGCCTGTCGATAATATTCAATTGCCTGAGCATGATTTTCTAATGAATAATAAGTAAATCCTATGTTGTTGAGAGCGCGGGCTTCTTGCTGGCGGTTCCCATTTTGTCGAGCAATGGCTAAACTCTGATTATAGGAACTAATCGCCTGGTCATATTCCTGCATCTCAAAGTGAGAATCTCCCATATTAAGAAGAGCGCGTGCTTCTTGGTGGGGATCGCCATTTTGTCGTGCAATAGCCAAACTCTGCTGAGAAACTTCAATGGCTTGGGTATATTTTTTTAGGCTAATGTAAACACTTCCTAGATCGTTCTGAATCAGTCCCTCCATCTGGCGGTCTAGACGTTCTTGTGAGTTTATCAAACTTTGTTTCAGATACTCAATCGCCTTAATGGGTTCTTTTAGTAAATAGTAAGCATTTCCAAGATCTCTTAAAATCTTTCCCTCGATCTGACGATTTTGAAGTATGGGCAGAAGGGGCAAAATCTGCTGATAATATTCTATCTGTTTGGTATAATTTCTTAGTTCCCGGTAACAAACTCCTAGACCCAGCAAAGTCACTACTTCTTCTCTGCGATCTTGAATTTCTCTATAAATAGCTAGTGCTTGATGGAAAGATTGTATGGCAGCTTCAAATTGGCTAGTTTCTAATTGAGCCAAACCTTGCTGTCGCAGTTTGTCTGCTAAATTACTGTCCATATTTTTAGTCAATGTTGTCTAAGTCTTTGTGTTTAATTAATCGTTTCCTAAGATCTAAATTTTCAGCCTTAAGTACTTCTATTTGCTGCTTAAGATCTGTAACCTGCATGGCTATTCCTTGAACAACCTCAATATGGTCGCGTAAACCTCTATTCTCAGCTTCTATTCTTTTAAGCCTCTCTTTTAAAGTTTTGATGATAGCCACCTTAGAATCTTCAGGTGCTTTCTGCCTTGAGGACAGTCCTTTAATTGGAAAATCCTGTTTTCTAAGCTGATCGATTCGCTGTTTGATTGCATCATATTTGTAGAGATAAGCAACCGATACATCGGCGGCTTTAGCTACAGATTTAAAGGTAATTTTTTTTCCTTCCTTGACTAAGCGTTTGATAGCTTCATCAGTTCGATTTAAGGCTTCCTGACTTCTCTGTTTGGCAGTTTCTCGAAGCCCATCTACATTACGTTTATGTATCATGTTTAGTCTCCAGCGTTATGATAATGCGCTCCAAGTTTTCTTTAACTGGTAAGTTTTCTTTGAGTATTTCTTTAGCTCTTCTACTATTCTGATTCTGCTGTGCCCATTCAACTATGTTGCTAGTTCTTTCTAAATGCTCTTTGTGTTTACCTAAATACCGAATATCAGTCTTGAAATGAGTGCAGTTGAGACACTTATTAGCACCGTAGGGACAAGCTCCTTGAACGACAGGCAAGCTGCAAAAACCATTAGGTAGTGCTTGAGCCAAGATATTTTGTTTCATCCACTGCTCATCAATACTGTCTGGATTTATTCCTTCTGCCATCTCTGCAATGACATTTTCTGTCTGAAGCACTTTGCCAGAAATATCTACCATCTTGTTTTGATACTTGGCAAATTCTGCTTTAAGAGTCTGGTCATAAATGTGAGCATAACGGAGAGTCATTTCCAGAGAAGTATGTCCCAGATAACGCCGCACGATATGTATTGGTACTCCGTTGTTAATCATGGAAGTTCCTACTGTATGGCGAAACTGATGGGAGTGAAATAGATAGATTTTGCCCGACTCGTCGCAAATATTCTTTTCATAAGCCAGCTTTTTCAAAACATTATTAAAATTATTGGCACTCATTGGTTCTCCTTTTCCCCAAGGTTTGGGAGTGGGAAACAGATAAGGAAAACCTTTTCCCCACTGACTAATGACTAACTCCTGCTGTTCTTGAATAACAAGTGCTATCTCTTTACTAACGGGAATGCTGGGTTCTTCAGGAGATATTATGCTAAACTATTAGGTAAATGCCAGTGTAATAAA
>CAYTUO010000360.1:0-4772 GCA_964441015.1 uncultured Pleurocapsa sp. | reverse complement strand
CCAAGTGTATCAGTACAGTGGGAATACCAACTACAACTTGAGACTGTTCGCGCTCGCTGACATGGGCATTGGCAACTTGCTACAAAGCGCTGCTAGCGATTATAACGTCAGCCGTAATGAGACGATCGGAATTCTTCGGAATGCGAAGGATGGCGGTGTCATTGATAGCACTGAGTTGTCAGAATTGCGGACAATAGTAGCTGAAACTCGCCCATTTATGGCAGATTATGTTTTCAATCTGTCTAACAAGATTGTAAATGCCAACACGGCAAACAAGTGGTGGACGGGTGGTGCTTCTACACGGCAACTGCTTGCACCTGAAAGCCCTAGTCAAAATGGAAACCTTTATGCAGGTGCAACCTCATCCCATATGGAGCGGTTAATTAGCAAATGGTTCCTTGGACTGGATCGTCCAGCCATTCCTGCGGGGATTCAATACCGACCTATGAGTGGTTCCTTGATTCAAAATGGAATTGCCTACGGGGATGTTGTTCAGGGCGCATTGGGAGATTGTTACTTCTGTGCTGCACTAGCAGGAGCGGCATTCCGCAGACCTGCGACAGTTCAGAGTATGTTCATTGACAATCTTGATGGAACTTTTACCGTTCGGTTCTATAACAATAACAATGGTCAGAGAGACTACGTGACGGTTGATCGTTATTTGCCAACCGATGCAAGTGGAAATCGCCTCTACATGGGTTGGGGCGGTGGCTCAAACACTGCTACGACCAATGAACTATGGGCAGCATTAGCTGAACGAGCCTATGCTCAGATCAATGAGTCGGCTTGGATGAATCGGGACCAAACCAACAGCTATGCTGGGATTGAAGGTGGTTGGCCTGATACCGCTTTGAGCCAAATCACTGCTCAGGGTACTGTTCGGGATTTGTCCCTGACCGATAGCGATCGCACCAACATCATTAACCAGTTCAACGCAGGTCGAACCGTGTTCTTGAACTGGGCAGCCCATGCCTTAACTATGGTTGGCTACAACGCTAGCACACAATTGTTTAGGATCTACAACCCGTGGGGCGTACATTACAATCTAACCTGGGCGCAAATCCTGAATGGTGGCGGCGGTTCGCAAAGGTACACCGACTGGAGTTACTCAACCACTTAGAAGATCGATAGATGCGGATAAGTAGATGAGCAAATGTGCAGTGATCGAGCGCTCTCCTCGATTGCTGCATCTATTTCTAGAATCAGACAGTTGGGCTAAGGAGGTGAACTGCCTATGCCACGGCAGATTAAATCAATACTGATAGTGGGTCTGTTACTATCCATGAGCCTGTCCTGTAGCAGACTATTAATCGTCCAGTCCAAACCAGTAGAAGAGAGTTTAAGAAGGAACTTAACGATGGCTAGAGATAAAGAGATTATTGAGCGGCGTGTGGAGTTGTATGCGAGAGAAGAAAAACATCCGCCCAAGGGCGTGGAGCCGCAAGCGGATCGGGATATTGGTTTTGCAACGGTAGTTCTGCGATTAGACAATCCCTACCAGGAGACTATCTCCTTGACAATTCATAAGATTGAGATTCGCAACGTTTCTGACCATCGAGTACAGCCTTTCAACTACTCTCCTCAGGAGATACTGTTAGCTCCATTAGAAAATGGCGAGTTTGCCTTCCAGTCAACCAACAAAACGGGTTATGTGGGGCGCGATCTGGTTGAGGCTGTGGTGACCTATCGAGTTGGGAATCGAACAAAGGTCGTTGTGTCTGAACCAGTGGAGATCGATCGACACTAGATTTTCAGTTTTACCTCACCGAAAACGCCTCGCTAAACCGACGAGTGACTGGCTCGATCAAGAAAGTGAGAATTGATTTCCTGCGCGTGACAATCTCTCCTGTAGCCGCCATGCCAGGAGTAAAGGCAACTTCTCGACCTCTTACCTCGATAGCGTGTTTGTGTAGCTGAATTCGAGTGGGAAAAACTAACCCCAATTTTTCGTCCACGATCGCGTTAGGACTCACTTTCACCACTGTACCCTCAACCGTACCAAATTCCTGAAAGGGAAAGGTCTCCATCTTCACTTTGGCTCGCATCCCCTCCCGAATAAAACCGATATCGCGGTTTAAGACTTTGACTTCCAGCAGCAGTTCTTCGCCTTCAGGAAGGATGGAAAGCAATTCTTCACCAGGCTGTACGGGCCCTTTCGTTGCTTTGACATGGTAAACGGTGCCAGCCAGGGGAGCCACAATTGTTTCATAGGCTCGCTTTTTGCGTGCTTCTTGTAGTTGACCTTCAAGCGTTGTTTCTTCCTCGCGGCGCTTATTGAGTTCGGTCAAAATTTGACTCTGGCGTTCGGATGCCAAACGAGCCGCTTGAGCGCGTGCTGCTTGATAAGCTTGTTCGGCTTGAGAAATTTCCTCGGCTTGGGCGGCAATATCTTTCTCCAGGGACTTAATTTTGTCTTGTCCCTCAACGATCTTGTCACTCGCTCGCGTCATCTCGTCTTTTGCCCGCGTCAGTTCCGCTTCAGTCCTAATCTCTCGGTTTTGAGCCTCAAGATACTGAAGTTGGGGGATAGCTCCCGGTTCTAGCAGCTTTTCTAGTGCCTGTTTCTGCTGCTGAACAATTTCGAGGCTAACTTTGGTTTGATTGAAAATAATTTGAGCATTGGTGAGATTGGTTTTAACATTAGTCAGGCTAATTCTTGCGTTGGTTAGGTTATCTTGCAGGCGAGCTAAGCGAACTTTCGCTGCCTTGATAACAGCCAGTTGACGCTTGGCTTCGGCTTCGGCGGCTGCCTGTCGCGCTTCAAAGTCTTGAAGGCGGGCTGCTAAGAGTTGATTTTGTAAAGGCGTTCCTGCCGTCGCACTGCCCGTTCGTTCTGCCTCAAGACGCTTGAGATCCTCCCCAACCAGCCGAGAAGATTTGGCGAGACGGTCAACCTCTACTTGTTTCAAGGCGGGATCGCGTTCGAGCAAGACATCTCCTCTGTGGACGAGATCTCCTTCTTTAACCCTAACGGCTGTAATTGTTCCTTCCTCTAGCGATCGCACGGGACGCACCTGGACTGAAGCAATGAGTTCACCGCGAGCGGTTGCCACTTCCTCAACTTTACTAAAATGCGCCCACGCGATCGCGCCAATTACCAGCAAACTAAGGCTACCTGCCAACAAGCGCGTATACAAAGGTGGCAACTCTTGAACCGCTTTCCCTAATTCATAAGATAAGTAATCTTCTGGCTTGGCAAGTTTTTCTCTTGTCTGACGAGCTTGAGCGGGGGAAGCAACTAAGAAAGATTTCATGCTATTCAAAAGCCACAAGAATCGGGATGGTTTTCAACCTTTTCCTTTTCTCTATTTTTCTTAGAAAACTTTTGTTGAGAGAATGGGCTAACTACTAGACCAGAGTGGCAGAAATAACTAACCAGTCATCAATCGCTAATCCTTTCATCCGATCCCCCCTACCCTCCTTAAAAAGGGGGGAAATCCAAAATCAAATAACTGATTACTGACCACTGATACTAGATCTATACCTGGATTAAAACCTTGATTTGATAAGGATCGTAAATTCAGGAATTCATTTTGATCCCCTATCTAAATCCTACATCTTAAATTAAATGAGAGAGGCAATCCTGAAAGATTTTTTAAGAAAAGGAACACGAGATTAAGCCCGATTTTCTCTCTCTACTAAAAATAGAAAAGCTTCCATCGGGCTATTTTCAGTGAATTGTGAATTGTCTGTCAGTTGTTTGGCTCAATCATCCACAGGAACAAACATTTGAGTCTCTGACACATATTTCCAGGCAATCCGTTCTGGATCTTTGCTTTGACTCCATTCTGGAAATTCAGGGCCAGACTTACGTCTTCCCACTGTACTGGCATTGATATCGAGACGCTTGGCAAGTTCGGCTTGAATGAGGGCACGCTTTGTTGCAGACTGACTAGATGCTGCACTCTCTTCTATCCTCGTTGGTTCGGCGTGAATTTCCTCCGCTTTCTCCTCTTCCTCAACAACTGAAGAATGCTCGATCGCAACTGCTTCTTGAGTAGTAATTTCTTCTGCTTGCTGGGGAACCTCTTTCTCTTTTTGGCTGGCTAGTTGGGCGATCGCGCTAAAAGATGGTTTCTGAGGCAGCTTTTCAGTTTGAGAACTTGTTTTTGAAGATAGTAACGCTTCCTCCTCTTCGTCTTCTTCTGAAAAGAGGTCGCTGTCATCAAAAATTTTCCCCAACGCGCCAACGGTAAGAAAGTAATAGACGGTACCTTTGTCTTGATAGACTTTGCGTTGAGCGCCGTATTCTTCTGCTTTTCTCTCCAAAAAACGCTGGGCTGCTCTTCCAGTTAAATTGGCTTTTAAAGACAAGTCCATGACTGTCAGACATCCCTTATTTTCTTTAATCAGTTGAGTAAAAAAGGGATTAACTTGCCCAGACCATGCTTGCCATTGATGATTGTCCCAAATTTTCCAGCCAATGCTTAGGGCTATGAGTAACAACAGGAGCGGCCAAGCACTCAAAACGATAACTATTGCAAAGGCAATAGGAAGGATGAGAATGAGAATGCCTGCCGTGCCATTATTTAATACTTTTCCAGTCATATTTTCTGGTTGTTTTGATCGCTAAATGGCAACTCCTCTGCAATTGCAATTGAGAATTGCCAATCTTGTTGTAAATAAAAATTCTATATCAATAGTTTAGGGTGTCACGGGCAAGCTGTTAACCTATGAGACTTTTAGTTTTAAGGCAGAGGGGAGTGTGGGGAGCAGTGATCAGTTATCAGTTATCAGTTATCAGTTATCAGTTATCAGTTATCAGTTATCAG
>CAYTUO010000359.1:2291-4774 GCA_964441015.1 uncultured Pleurocapsa sp. | reverse complement strand
CAATGAAATTCTAGGAATTACAAAGTATTTTTTATTAATCACCATATATTTAATGTAGTGCTTCTTCCACGAATTCTCTTTCCAATTAATAACATTTTCAGGAAGAGGATCGTTTTCACTAACCGAGCTATTGCATTCATACCAATTTTTAAAATTCTTCCACTGTCTCCATGTCCATGCTTGTCCCCAAGATGTAGCACTCTGCAAAAAATAATTATCAAAGCCATCATGCAAAGGAATGAAGCGCATCTTGGCATATTCATTAAAATCATAGGAATAAAGTGATATACCAGTTACCTTATCAGAATTATTATAAAATTTTATAGCTTGACAAGTATAGTCATAAAATGCAGAGGATACAAATAGATCGTCTTCTAAAACAATAACAGATTTATATTTTTCTGTTAGATCGCCGCAGAAAAAAATGTTGGCTTTTAAACCAATATTTTTTTCGTGTTTTATTACCTTTTTAGAACCGTATTTCCAAATAAAATTATTGGCTATTTCTGATACTTCGGTAACGGGGCTGTTATCTATACTAATAATTAGAGAAATATCATCGTATCCCGTATAGTCAGCCTGAGCGATTGAATGCAAAAGCCGAGCTAAAGAGTCAGGGCGATTGTAGGCAGCGATGGCAATAGCAGGCTTGATATTATTAAACGACATAGTTGTTGTGAATTATATTTAATAATAGTCTACGCCTATTGCGTCTTCGAGAGTTAGCTCAATTATCATAATATCCAAGCTTTAATAAGGCTTCTCCTGCCACTTCTTTAAAAGCTCTTTGATGTTCATCTGTAAAATGATTTTTCCAATCACCAATCTGTCCTTTTCGGAATGTTGAGGATTTTTTGAAGAATGCCTTACTAGCAATCCGATCAATCTGCTCTTCAGACATATCAATGCCCAAGTGATCTGTTATAGCTCGAATAGTCTTCATTTGCTTTTCATCACTGCCACCTCCGTTACTCCCAACTAAATCTTCAAAACGAACTGTAAGACAGGTTGGTTCATTTAACCAGGGTGCATAGGCTATGGCGTGTTCGCCCATAGATTTTGACCTGATGCCGTCTTTAAGCAATTTCCCGTCTATTCCAACTATGGAAGCCATAAGTCTTTCAGCATCTGAATTTAAAGACTTGAAGTAAGAATGCAATCGGTGGTTAGGCTCTTTGTAAGTAATATAATAAAAGTTTGAAACAGCAAGATCGCGGAGGTCTCTAATAATAAACAAGGGTCGAATATTAGTAGTCCTGATGCTCTCAATCAGTTCCTGGCTCCAGTATAAGTGTCCTGAAACATATTGCCCTTTGCAGATTTTGTGGATTTTTGGAAGTAGCTTTGGTGTATCGTTGTTAAGATGATACCTCCAGCGGGGTGCCAGCAAAGGTAACAAGGAAAGAATCTGTAAAAGTAAATGAGTTCCCGACTTGGGAAAGCTATTAGCTAAAACTTTCGGACCATACATAGAAGCGTTTAGCTCATGGATAGTTAGAGGTATAGTAAATCTTTTTACATTAGAAAAAATTGCTTTAACTTTAAAATTAGACACGAGCCTGCCTTAATCCTTTTTTTTATTTTTAGAAAAATAAATGATAGAATCTACGCTACCACTTTTTACAAAATTTTACGAAATGAAATAAGATTGCTATTATGTTTTTCAAAGAGTTAAATGCTTGGTTTTTGAGCCTCCATATATAAAGTTTCCCATTGTCTTTCTTTCCGTTCTATAAGCAAAAACTTGTCGGTTCCCTGCATAAAAGAAACTTCTTTGATGTTAATAAAACCTAATTCTTTTAAAACATATTTTAATAACTCACTATCCCAAACAGATTTATGACCATAGCTCTGTGTTAATGAACGAATAGCTTCACAGCCACTTGCCCATCTTAAAAACTCTTCATGCATTTGTTTGCCGCAATAGTAATTTACATATTTTTTTAAATCTGGTACTGTTATTCTTATCCAAGCACCAGGCTTCATTGTCCTCTTTAATTCTTTAACTAAGTTAAAAACCTCAAGAGGATACAAATGTTCAAAAGTATGTTCAGAAAATATACCATCCCACACATTATCATCACACTTTAGAGGAAACCTTAAATCTAGCATCCAATCAGGTCTGTTTTTGTATTGTTTCCAAGGTTTTAGACCACTAAAAAAATCAGCATTAATCCAGCCCTCAAATTTATGCGATCCACAACCTATATTCAAGTAGTTTTGATTATTTTGATTTAATTTTGGACAGTTTGATAAAAATAATCTACCGTACAAGCTTTTTGTCTCAAAAAGCAACAAGCTTTTTAGATTACTTTGATGTTTTGTGCTGTAAATACTGTGGTTTTCAGGTATAAGACTAGACATTATTTAAATTTTTTCTGAGACAAACAATATTTTGGTAGCCAAAAATTTCATGAAATGTTGGATTGTACTTTCCTAGTAAAACAAGCTCAAAGGGCAACATTCTATAAAAATCATATTTT
>CAYTUO010000359.1:0-2281 GCA_964441015.1 uncultured Pleurocapsa sp. | reverse complement strand
AAAAATCTTTCATAAATACCCTGGAAGTTGAATTAATTTGGGTGAATTCAAATTGTATGGCATCAATCACTCCTCTATCTAGAGATTTCTTTGCTCCTTTTAAAACTTCTATTTCATGACCTTCAACATCAATTTTGAGTAAAGTAATATTTTTTAGATTATTTTCTTGGATAAAATTATCTACTGTTGAAACGTCAACTTCAAAATTAATACTTTTTTCTTTGTGAACTTGTTCAATGACATCTTTACATAGGGTTGCATGAGTAGAACGATCGTTTTGCATATAGTCGTATAACAATAATTTTCCTCTAGAATCTGATAATGCTTGATTAATCGTCATAATCCCACAACCTTTAGTTTCATCATTTAAAATAGCAAAAGTTTTCGGGTTTGGTTCAAAACAAAAAATTTTAGCTTGGTTGTTAATTTGTTTGCATAAGAGAGCATAAGCTCCTTTATGAGCACCAACATCTAAGATTATAGGACTATTTATTTTAGATAAATGCTTCTTTAAAAAATTCAACTCTCCACTAATAAAAAAATTTTGGCAATTATAAATTCCTAAACCTCTTAAGCTTAAGCTGAATAAAAACTGATTGATTTTGTAATATCTAGTTTTGGCAAAAAACTTGGCATATGTATCTAATATATATTTAGTATATTTCATATTGTTTCCTTCTTTTGTTCAAAAAATCTAAAAAAATACTTTTTTAACATATCCTAGATAAATTAAGTTTTGACGAATACGAAACGGTATTAATAAAGATCGAGTCAACATCCAACCAGTTTTAAACATAGGAGGGTAAAGCATACAGGAAATATGGGAAGCAACTGCATAAGATATTGCTGTTGCTATCGCGGCTCCAGTGCCTCCGTATGGTGGAATAAGCAATAAGTTTAACAATATGTTAACGATCGTACCAAAGACTGTTGTCGAAAAACTAAAACGAGTCAGATTTTCAGACATTAACCATTGACTGCGAGCAACCCCCAGAAAAACAAATGGTCCTGCCCAAATGTGCCAAGCTAATATTTCTCCTGCTTTGCTGTATTCTTGTCCCAATAAAGTAGTCATTAAACTATTTGAGACAAATGTTATAGGAATGGCGATTACTAACGATATCCATGCCATCAGATCGTAAAGTTGTTGCAATTTATCATAATATTCTTTCTCGCTTCTTTGCTTAGCACGAATAATGGCTGGAAAGACGGAAGAGCAAATCGCTCCTGGGATAAAATACCAAATTTCTGAGAATCTCACTGCTGCTGCATAGTTACCTACTTCTTGGTTCCCCACCATATTACCTAACATAATTTGGTCAATTTTCATATAGATAGTGACCATAACACCAGATAAAATTAATGGCCATGAGTCTTTTAGCATCTCTATCGCTCTTGACCAACTTACTTTCCAACGAATAAGAGTTTGATTATGCTTAAAATAAATAATAATCGTGCCAACTGCTTTGAGCAAGCAATCTATTAGGGTTAGCCAGACAAATGCCATCAAAGACATTTGAAATGCAATAAATAATAGTTTAACGATTGAACTTAAAATAAGTTGCCCGCTTCTGACAACTGTCATTGCCCCAGCAAGTACCTGTGATTGAAACCAAAAATCGATCGCTTCAAAAGAGCTAAATAATAACCCAACTCCAATAATCAGAGTCATCGATCGCACTTCAAGATCGTTGTTTAAATTCCAAATTGCGGCATAAATTAATAAAATAGTTACCAAACTTCCAATTAGCTTTAAAATAAAAGCTGTTCCTAAGATTTCCTCAGTTGCCTTCTCCTCTCGTACAATATTGCGGACGACGATCGCATCTAATCCCAATTTGGCGATCGCGCTAAATAAACCAACAAAGCTGATACTATAACTCAGTTTGCCAAAGTTTTCAGCCCCTAAATACCGAATAACATAAATTCCTACGGTTAAAGAAACTACTACTGTTAAAATGCGCTCGGCAAATAGCCAGCCTACGTTCCCAATAATTTTACGCAGTCCTGGACTGAGCTTTTGACTTACTGAAGTCAGTTTATCGAACATTCAACTTAGATATTCTCACAACCACCAATCTTTATTACTGCTCTTGATTCTCTCTATCAGCAGAAAGTATATTTCTCTAATGTGTGTTTGTCAAGATTCAGATCGCTCGTATCTTGCTTGTTCTGCTTCGGGGTGACTGAGCTAGAGATTAAACCGATTGATCGCGCGGATCGACACTTAACTACTCTTTTCCGATAATAGTTGCATTATCTTATTTAACTCCTCAAGACT
>CAYTUO010000358.1:0-4841 GCA_964441015.1 uncultured Pleurocapsa sp. | reverse complement strand
TCATTTTTTAGTTAATTACTAATAGTTTAGCATAATATCTCCTGAAGAACCGAAAATATCTTAGCTAAAGGAGCGGTCAATCGTTGTATTGAAGAAGCCGTTCAAGCGAAACAAACCCTGCCGACAGAAAATAGCGATACCGATACCACAGGAGCGACAGACGCTTCTTCACCTCCTCAAGCCTCAAAGGAGTGTGCCTCAGCATTATTGATTCTCTATAACCAAGCTGAAGAACAAGTGATCGCGTGCGGGGATTCTTTAGAAGATGGTGTTTTACTAGGTGACGATGCCGTTCTTTTTGTCGATCGAGAAGCCGACTCGGTTAGGGTAAGTATCGAGCATTTTAATGGAGAAGAACTGTTTGTAGCTACCTTAACCGATCGAGAATGGGCAATTGAACGCGATCGACTGTCTGAAGAAACCAAAGAAGCGATCGCGTCTTTAAGCGATCGAGAGCTAGAATTTGAATCCGTTAAGCCAGATAACAAAAAAGAACGCATCTCATCGGAAATGGAAATGTAACTCCAACTAGCTCTCTAAATGGAGGATTTCGCCGCTATCTGGACTGCTTTTATTCGCCGTTAAGAGTGAAGAATCGTCCTTTATCTCATTGCTAAGGTTTAGCTGATAACCAATTAAGATTTTCCTTAGCCGATGAACGATAGAGCTTCTCTCAATCTGATTTCGCCTCAGCCCTTTGAAGAAGATACCCATTCCCGCATTAGGGCAACACCCAGATCTAAAACTTCTCTAAGGACTAATCTAGCCAACCTCGTTGGCATTTCTCCTAAAGATATGCCTTACATGGCGGTTTGTCTGGGAGCGATCGCTTATTTTACCTGGCGCGACCCGCTTTTTGTCACCATTTTGGGTTGCTTGAGCATCATTCTTTTGGGATTGTGGCACATTACCCGCGCCATTCCCCTTGTTGAGAAATATCTAGGAGCGCGAATTCGCTTCTGGCATGTTGCTACCGTCATTCTTGGTTTAACGATTTTCCTGTCTTTGTTTAACACGCCTGCCCACGCTTTTTTCCTATCTGGACTGGAAAGTTTTTTCCAAGAGTTAGTCGCAGGCGCACAAAGTACAGATAGCTCCATCAATCCAGAAGCCGTCACCCTGGTCTTTAATCTCATTCGAGGTGTTTTTCTCATCTTAGTTGTTGCTGCCGCACTTTTTGCTTACAACCAAGCTCAACAAGGCAATGACTGGCGACCGATTATTACCCAAGTTGGTATCGCCTTTGGCATTGTCATTGCCATCGACATCATCACTTATCTATTCACACCTCAAGCCTAAATTAGCCAAGTCGCTCGGTAACGCGATGCTTAAAGACCCGGATAAAGACTTCGTTCAAGTCAACCAAATTCTCGGTAAAGAAGCCAGTCTCGGCGGACTAATTCCTACCAGTCAAGTTCTGCCTTGGATGGTCATCATCATCCTCTCCTATACCTTTACTCAAGGCTTCTTCAATCTCGGAATGCCTTGGTTTATCGGAACCAGCATCTGGCTAATTGTCAGTTGGTGGTTGCTGACTGGGAATAAACCCCATTCATTTGTCAACAAATTTAGAAACCCGCCCCTGAGCGATTGGTGTAACGGACATTTACTGTATCTTTCGCCTTTAAGAGAAACCCGACCCGAATCCATCCGACAACAGGTTAAAGACTCGCAAACGCGAGTAAAAACTAAGCCAATTTCGCGTCCCGACCAATCTGGCAAAAAGAAGACATTTATGCCTTTCCAGAATTTTCAAGATCTTGTCTGTCTCGTCAACATCGAAAAAGATCGCCACAGTGCCTCTGGTTTTCTCCTTAACAAAGGCAGTCAGTATCAAATTGTCTTTGGCTTTCGCACCAAAGGATGGCACAACCTCTTGCACCGCCATGAAATTACCAACTCTCTCAAGGCTTTGGAAGAAGGACTTAAAGACTTCCCAGACGGGGAAAAACTGACCATTCATACCGGCTGTTTTAGCGACGATCGCGATCGCCAGGAAGAACTGACCCAATTAGCGGATAACTGCCAGCTAACCCCGATCTCTATTTTGGTGAGGAACGAACAGAAAAAAATTCAGGAACTGACTCAATTAGGCATTCGCCAGACATGGGAGCAAATTGTTTTTTGCACTTGGACATTTAATACAGAATCCGGCGCTCGTGCCAGCGACCTCATCAGTCGCGCCCTTCGGTTCATTTCCCAATCGCTCCATAAAGCGATTGGCTGGTTTACGGGTAACGAACGGATTTACCGCGAGGAATTTTTTCAACAGTTGCTTCTAAAAGCTTTTGAGCAAGGTTTCATTCCTTGGGAAATCCTCCTCAATACCAAAATCGGGTTAGAAACTCGACCCTGTAGATTAGACGAACTATGGGACTGGCTTTGGCACGAATTTAATGACACGCCGCCACCTCCCATTCCTCAGTACTTGCACTTGAAAGAAACCGACAAAGGCTATCAACTCGAAGAAATCAGAAACAGCAACAAAGACATCACAACTGTCTTAATTGAAGGACATTTAGGTCGCTCGTCCTGTCCCGAACATCGGGGAACGGGAGACAGTATCTGGCTGCCTGGAAAAAACCAGAAATGTGCAGTCATGACTTTGGAATCTCAACCCGCAGGTTGGACTTCCCAACGAGAACAGTTGCGCTGGCTTTGGACGATTCTCAGTAAAACTTATGTTCGCGATACCAAAGCCGTTGTCGAAATTAGTAAAGCTCCTCAGTTCTTCGTGGAAGATAACCTCACCAGACAAGCCAAACAGTCCAAAAGTGCTAGGGAACGCGCCCTTACTAAAGGGTCGGGAAGAGATGTTGGAGCCGAAATCAAAGCTGAAGAAAGTTTTGAAGCGCAACGAAAACTCTATCGCGGGGCGAGAGCGCTTTATGCGGCAGTCGCTTTCGTTGTCTATCGTCCCGAAGAAGAGCAACTCAACCTCGCCTGCCTCAAGTTAGCCAACAGCTTCGGTTCTGCCAAAGTCATCCGAGAGCGCAATATCGCTTGGGCGAATTGGCTAGAAATGCTACCGACGACCACCAGTTGGCTCTTGCACAGCAGTTCTCTGCTGAACGAACGCCGCCAAGTCTTTGACACGGAAACGGCTCCTGGGGTCATGCCGATCGCGCTCGTTCGCAATCTAGACCGCCGAGGCGTTGAATTTATCAGTCAAGGAGGGAAACCTATCTATGTAGACATCTTGCACGATCGCACCAGTCGCGCCTTAATTACTGGAGAATCCGGTTCTGGGAAATCGGTTCTGGGCTGGCGATTTATTATCGAAGCTTTAGTTGCCAACATTCCTGTCGTCGGGATCGACATTTCACCTGGCAGTAGCAGTACCTTTAAAACGGCGATCGAACTTTTGGGCGATCGCGGCGCGTACTACGATATCGCCAAAACCAGTTCCAATCTCATCGAACCCCCCGATCTGCGCCCATTTAGCCCTCAAGATCGGCAAGACCGCCTGAAACAGTGGAAAGAGTTTATTCGTAAAGCTTTGACTAGCATTGCTATGGGCAAAGTCCACGATCCCAGGCTGGCGCAACGGGTAGACAGCATCGTTCTTAAAACCCTAGAAGTTTTCCTCAACGACCCAGATATTATCGAACGCTATAACCTCGCCTTTAAAGCCGGATGGAAATCGAGGCAATGGCAAGAGATGCCCATTCTCAAGGATTGGCTGCGATTTTGCAGCAAAGAGCAACTCAATCTGCAAAATTACGAACCTATCGACCAAGCTGCCATCAATCAAATCCACAGCCAACTGACCGCTTTACTCGCTTCGCCCCTCGGAGATGCGATCGGCTTGCCCAGCAGCTTTTCTCCCGATCCCGACATCAAATTTTTTGCTCTCAAGGGATTGAGTAACGAACAAGATCAGTATCTCATGGCGCTTAATGCCCATGCTGCCTGTATCCGCAACGCTCTTGCCAATCCTCAAAGCTTGTTTGTGGGCGATGAACTATCCGTCCTTTTCAAAAAAGACGGCTTTGCTGAAGCCGTTGGCGAACTCTGCGCGATCGGTCGCAAAAATGGCATTTCAGTCCTCTTGTTAGCTCAAGACATCGACAGTATTTGCGACTGTTCGGCTGGTGCCCAGATTATGCAGAACATGGTTTATCGCCTCACAGGGCGGCTGACTAACAGTGGCGCTGCATCTTGGATTCGCCGGATGAATTACGACCCGGACATCATCGCGCAAAATGCCTCAGAACATTTTCTTCCCAGCCAATCCGAGCTTTACTCCAATTGGCTGATCGAACGGAACGGACGCTATTGGCAATGCCGCTTTTACCCAGGTGAAATGATCCTCGCTTCGGTTGCGAATAACCAAGCAGAACTTAACGCCCGCGATCGCGTTATGGCTCAGTATCCTAACACCCTGCGCGGTCAAATGTTGGGATTGAAACAGTTTACCGATGAATACGTGAGTGCCATCAAACAAGGCGTGAATTTAACAACTATCGGTCGCACCGATCGAGCAGAAGACCTCCAATATCGAGATTTAATTGCTAGTTAAAACAACTGGGAGAACAAGAAAAATGAACGAAATTCGAGACAATAAAAAACGTTTTTTTAAAGCTAAAAATAAACGCTATTTCGTAGCTTTTACTCTGGCTATTTTGCTGGCATTTATTTTCAATCTAGGCTTTCTCCAACCCGCTCAAGCCTCATCATCTAGCAATCTTTTTGACATTTTTAAACAGATAGTTAACTCATTCGTCAACGGTAACTGCTCACCGCAATAAAGATGCTCTATTGACAACGGAGAGGTCAAATTGAGCAGTTGAGTGTATATTAGTTCCTATGACTTTAACAGCCACCGGATATTCCCAGCC
>CAYTUO010000357.1:2935-4880 GCA_964441015.1 uncultured Pleurocapsa sp. | reverse complement strand
CGGCGATCGGAAATTGGGCTTCCTGGTATCTGGCCGCACCCCTGGGAATCCGCATTTGTCAACCCTTTCTCGATCCGCGCGCGATCGCCTACTGTCTCAGTCTACCCAGAGAATGCAGAGAAATTCCTGGCGTTCCCAAGCCTTTGCTGCAAGCGGCGATGCGGGGAATTCTTCCCGAACCGATTCGGACTCGGCGATTGAAGAGAAATTTCAATGAAGTCTACTGGAAGGGACTGGCGCAGAATTTACCTCATCTAGAAGAGATGGTTCGTCAGTCTCGCATTGATGAGTTGGAGATTTTCGACAAATCGCAATTAATTCAGGTCATGCGACAACACGCGATCGGGGTTGGGGATGTCAGGAGTGGGAGTCGAATCAGTAGCTCATTAGCCGCGATCGCCTGGTTCGATCGAATAAAAGCCCCTCGGTAGTCGTCTACATCGAAAAACATTGTGTTACTCCAAGTCCGTAGAAATGCTCAAACACTCTATTCGATTACTAATTAACTACTTGAAACCCAATCGATCCCAGCATTTGCGTAATTCATACTTCATTGAGCAACGCCTGAGGCAACACTTATGGACAAAAAAACAGAAATATCAGCACGATTGCAAGCCTTTGTCGATATTCGAGGAAGACCTGCCATTTTCTTGTTGATTCCCAGTGAAGAACTCCTCTGGGGACACGCATTCGCCATTCGCGCTGCGCTCAAAAATAAATCCTTTGAAGAGTTGGATTTAGTCATCCACTCGACGGGTGGCTATGGCGATATCGCCTATCTCATTATTCAAATGTTGAGGTTGCACGCCAAAAAAATCAATGCCTGCATTCCTCTGTGGGCAAAAAGCGCCGCGACGCTTCTTTGTATCGGTGCGGATGCGATCGTCATGGATGAATTGGCTCAACTCGGCCCCCTCGATCCCCAAATCTATATCGGTGGCGGAGAACTCGCCTCGGCGTTAAATGCCTTCAAAAACCTAGAAGAATTAACAACATTTGCCGAAAACACCCTGCAAGATGCCACGGCAATCTTAGTAGAAGCCACTGAATTGGACTTGGATGCTTGCATCGAACGCGCGATCGATTTTGTGCGAGTGGTAAGCGGTCCCCTATTCACCAAATTAGATTTACAAAATTTAGGGGAGTACAGTCGCGCCTTATCGGTGAGTAAAGAGTACGGCAAACGCCTACTAACTCGCTTGCCCAGGTGGAATGCAGAACAAGCCGAAAAAGTGATTAGCAAGCTGGTTTATGGTTATCCCTCTCATAGTTACGTCCTCGATTTCTATGAATTGGTTCAATTAGGATTTGAGGTCGAGTTGTTTACAGAAGCAGAAAGAACGGCAGTAGAAGCGTTGTTCGATCTCTGCTTGACGGGTGAGGACACTAAAATCAATCCCGATTCCACCATTCAACTGATAGAACCCTCAAAACATCTCGATATTCCCATCAGAGTAGAGACGTAGTAGAGACGTAGCATTGCTACGTCTCTACGTCTCTACAGCAATGTTTGGTGGAATCCCAGAAGGTAAGTGCGATCGCACTGATCTTAACCGATGTCTGCCTTTGCCTTCATAACTCGCCAAGCCGTCTGAGAGCCGATTTTTCCGGCTTTGGTAAATATCCAACAACCCCGCTGATAGATATTTTCATCTTTATGAGATTCGGGTTTAGTGCCGATTAATTGTTCTACCTCTTCAGTGGTCAAGAGCCAATTGGAAGTACAGGCGCGTTCCAATTTCTCCAAATACCAAAGGGGTTCCATCGAGGTTGACCGAGAAGCTAAGATTTCATTGAGCTTCGCCAACGATTGCGCTATCGCTGCTAACTGCTCGGTAATAAGCTGGTTCGTTGCTGTGTCGAGTTGAGGGGATGGGGGTACTGGTTCGGGTGTAGGGGCAGGTTCTCGATACGCTTCCTCTGGTTTCTGCTGAGCTTGAGGAGA
>CAYTUO010000357.1:0-2925 GCA_964441015.1 uncultured Pleurocapsa sp. | reverse complement strand
CTCTTCTTTGGCTAGGGTAGGTTTAAACTCGTGGGCTTCGAGCCAAGCGCGATTTAAATCTGCGGCTAAATTGCTCAAGAAACTAGCCGTTTCGCGATCGCCCTGGGAGAGTGCCTGACTGGCAACTTGTTTCATCGCTTGCACCAAACCAGGACCAATTAATTCCTGATTGGCTGCCAAAATCTCGGTTTCTGACCCTTTAGGACAATTCAAGAGGGCTTGGATCAGTTCTAGATAAGCTTGTTGGGATTTATCCTCGCTGGCGGGCGGACGAACGGTTTGGGTTAAGATGTGATGCAGTTGTCCTGCCCAGTTGTGCAAAAACTTAGCGGCCTTCGAGTTTCCTTCGGCTGCCAACTGAGTGGCAACTTGTTCCATGACCTGCACTAACTCTGGATTGACCAAATCTTCGTGCTGTCGCAGCAAAATCCACTCTTCCCCGCTCGGACAATTTAACAGACCTTGAATTAAGTTTAAATAGGCTTTAAGGCGTTGCTGGTTCATTAGTCGAGATGCCTTCTCACTGCTAATAAGGTCATTATCTCTTGATCGCGATCAGACAGGGAGATTTAGTTACAAATGTAACGATTAGTCTGAGTTTCTCCAGTCTGTATTGCCAAAGCGATCGCTTCTAGCTCTTTAAATTGAAACATTTTTTCAGAATAATCCTTCATTTCCTCACGAATTCCTCACATTTTTTCGCTAATTTTAAGGTTAATCAATTAAAATTTAAGTTTTTGACACTTGTTAGCTTAATAGCATCTTTAAATTAGCAAACGATAAAAAATTCTTAAATCGAGCGAGGTTAATCTAATGTTCAATCGATTAATTAGTTTTTTGCAGTTAGAGTTAGCGATTCCGGCTGATTCGATTGCACTTGCCATCAAAACTGGCGAACGCGATCCCAATCTGTTCTCAGTGATACTTTGGCAGTATGGACTGTTGACGATGGAACAGTTAGAGAGAGTATGGGATTGGTTAGAAACCTTTTAGAGTAATCTACTAGTGGAAATTTCTTTAAAAGAAATGACCGAACAGCATTCATCTGACAGCACATCATTCAAGGTATTGCGACGGCGAATAGCGATCGCGGGTGCAGCAGGTCGCGATTTCCACAATTTCAATAGGGTCTATCGAGATAACGACCAGTTTGAAGTCGTGGCTTTTACCGCCACCCAAATTTCGGGGATTGCTAACCGTCGCTATCCGCCATCCCTAGCAGGGGTGCTTTATGCCAAGGGAATCCCCATCGTTGAAGAAGCACAACTTGAAACGCTTTGCCGACGAGAAAACATCGAGCAAGTCGTTTTTTCCTACAGCGATGTTACCCATGCAGAAGTAATGCACCTCGCCTCGCGGGTGTTAGCGGCAGGAGCAGATTTTCTGCTGCTGGGCCCCGAACGTACCATGATTCAGGCAAAAGTTCCCGTCATTGCCATTTCAGCCGTGCGGACTGGCTGCGGCAAGTCCCAGACGACCCGATGGCTATCGAAGTTACTGCGACAGCGAGGGTTGCGGGTTGCCGTCATTCGTCATCCCATGCCCTATGGAGATTTGGAACGCCAGATTGTCCAGCGTTTTGCGACCGTTGTCGATTTAGATGCGACAGATTGTACCGTCGAAGAACGGGAGGAATACGAACCCCATCTAGCCGCAGGGAACGTAGTTTATGCCGGAGTTGACTACCAACTCATCGTTTCTAAAGCCCAACAAGAAGCCGATCTCATTCTCTGGGACGGCGGTAACAACGATTTTCCCTTTCTGCGACCCGATTTGCATATCGTACTAGTCGATCCGTTGCGTCCGGGACACGAAACCACCCACCACCCAGGAGAAGTGGTGCTGCGGATGGCAGATATCGTCGTCGTGGCGAAAGTCGATGCGGCTGCTGACGCAGACGTGCAAAGGGTCATCGAGACGGTACGCCAAGTCAATCCCAAAGCAATCGTCGTGCGAGGAAAATCGCCTATTCAGTTAGAGAGTCCAGAAATTGTACGCGATCGCCGCGTCTTAGTCGTTGAAGACGGTCCCACCACGACTCACGGGGGAATGTCCTACGGGGCTGGCTATATTGCTGCTACTCGCGCCAAAGCAGCAGAAATTGTCGATCCGCGCCGTTTTGCAGTGCCGGAAATTGCCGCCATCTACGAGCAATATCCCCATATTGGCTCCGTGCTTCCAGCAATGGGATATTTTCCCAAACAGCTTGAAGCGTTACAGGAAACGATTAATCGCGCTGATGTCGATATCGTGGTGGCAGCGACTCCCATCGATCTCGCCGCCTTGATTGAGGTCAATAAGCCAGTAGTACGCGCTCGCTACGAATATGCTGAAGCAGACGAGCCTGGATTGGCTTATCAGGTCGAGCAATTTCTCGCCCGTCGGGGGATGTAGCGATGCGAATTGTCATTGCCTTAGGCGGAAATGCCCTCCTCAAACGCGGACAGCCGTTGGATGTCGAAATAGAACGCCAAAACGTTCGCATCGCCGCCACCGCGATCGCGCAGATCGCACGAGAGCATCAAGTTGTGGTCACTCACGGGAACGGGCCGCAGGTGGGACTGTTGGCATTGCAAGCCGAAGCTTACAAGCAAGTGCGTCCCTATCCCCTCGACGTATTAGGCGCGCAAACCGAAGGCGCGATCGGCTATCTCCTCGAACTCGAACTCCGCAATCAGTTAAAAGATCGGCAGGTGGTAACGTTGCTGACGCAGGTTGAAGTCGCTCCCGACGATCCGGCTTTCGCTCGCCCGACCAAACCCATCGGCCCTCTCTACGAACGGGCAGAAGCCGAACGGCTAGCTGCCGAACGGGGTTGGGCGATCGCGCCCGATGGCGATGCCTATCGCCGCGTCGTCCCCTCTCCCGAACCTTTCAAGGGTATGTTTTTAAGATTCATCCAGGGGCTGGAGAAAAATCGGGAAT
>CAYTUO010000356.1:0-4895 GCA_964441015.1 uncultured Pleurocapsa sp. | reverse complement strand
CTATTTAACATCTTTAGTCTAGAAGGTGCCAATACCTGGTACATTTACCGAAGATCGGAAAATAAATTTTTAATGATTCAGTATGAAAGTTCTGGTTATTGGTGGTGACGGTTATTGCGGTTGGGCAACTGCGCTACATCTTTCCAATAAAGGTTATGAAGTAAGTATTCTCGATAGTTTGGTCAGGCGGCATTGGGACGCAAAACTGGGCGCTGATACCCTAACTCCTATTGCTTCCATTCATCAACGTATCCAGCGCTGGCAGGATCTGACAGGGAAATCTATCGATCTTTTCATTGGGGACATTACCGATTATGATTTCCTCAGCAAAGCAATGCGCCAGTTTGAACCAGAAGCGATCGTCCATTTCGGGGAACAACGTTCGGCACCCTATTCGATGATCGATCGCGAACACGCAGTCATGACTCAAGTCAATAATGTGGTAGGGACGTTAAACCTTCTCTACGCGATGAAAGAAGATTTTCCCGATTGCCATTTGGTGAAATTGGGAACAATGGGAGAATATGGAACGCCCAACATTGATATCGAAGAAGGTTATATCACCATTGAACACAACGGACGCAAGGATACTTTACCTTATCCCAAACAACCAGGAAGCTTTTACCACTTAAGTAAAGTCCACGATAGCCATAATATCCACTTTGCTTGCAGAATTTGGGGACTGCGCTCAACCGATCTCAACCAAGGGGTTGTCTATGGAGTCCTCACCGAAGAGACGGGAATGGATGAAATGTTAATCAACCGTCTTGATTACGATGGAATTTTTGGAACGGCGTTGAATCGCTTCTGTATCCAAGCGGCGATCGGTCATCCCCTGACAGTATACGGTAAAGGCGGACAGACGAGAGGCTTTTTGGATATTCGGGATACGGTGCGCTGCGTCGAATTGGCGATCGCCAACCCTGCCGATGCCGGACAATTCCGCGTCTTTAACCAATTTACCGAACAATTCAGCGTCGGCGATTTAGCAGTCATGGTGAAAAAAGCAGGAACAGCAATGGGATTAGATGTGGAAATCAATCATCTCGATAATCCCAGAGTTGAGTTAGAAGAACACTATTTCAAGGCCAAAAATACCAAATTACTCGATCTCGGATTGCAACCTCATTATTTATCCGATTCTTTGCTCGATTCTCTGCTTAACTTTGCCACAAAATACAAAGATCGCGTAGATGAGAAACAAATTCTGCCAAAAGTTTCTTGGCGCAGAAGTTAAATTTCATCGCAACTTTTTGATTAAACCAACTAAATCCACCTGCGCGGACTTTCTCTCAAACCTGCGTAGGTAGGGTTTTTTTGTGTAGCTGCGAATTCTATTCGCCAAGCACTTCGCTATTAGCATTCATGGGATTGCTCTTTTAAACCCTAGCAAAACAACCCATAATTCATTATGAGAATTGCCCTATTTACCGAAACATTTCTACCTAAGATAGATGGAATTGTCACTCGTTTGCGCCATACCGTCGAACACTTGCAAAGAAATGGCGATCGCGTTTTAGTTTTTTCTCCCGACGGCGGACTTAGGGAGTACAAAGGTGCTAAAATTCATGGCGTTTCTGGCATTCCGTTGCCTTTATATCCCGAATTAAAATTAGCAATTCCCAGGCCAAGCATTGGCAGAATCTTAGCAAAATTTCAGCCCGATTTGATTCACGTTGTTAATCCCGCAGTCTTAGGAGTAGGCGGGATTTATTATGCCAAGACGATGAATATTCCCCTAGTCGCCTCCTATCACACTCACTTACCCCAATACTTGCAGCATTACGGACTCGGATCTCTCGAAGGGGTGTTGTGGGAGTTGCTGAAATTGGCACACAATCAGGCACAACTGAACCTCTGTACCTCAAACGCAATGGTACAAGAGTTAATTACCCGTGGCATAGAAAGAGTCGATTTGTGGCAGCGAGGAGTCGATACAGAGATGTTTCAACCCCATCTCGCCTCTCGCCAAATGCGATCGCGCCTTTCCAACGGACATCCCGATAGTCCCCTACTGCTATACGTGGGACGAGTCTCGGCAGAAAAACAAATCGACCAAATAAAACCCATCCTAGAAGCCATTCCAGAAGCACATTTGGCAATTGTTGGCAACGGGCCGTATCGAGAGGCATTAGAGGCTCATTTTGCGGGCACTCAGACCCATTTTGTCGGCTACCTCCAGGGATTAGAATTGGCCTCGGCGTTTGCGTCTGCGGATGCGTTTATCTTTCCTTCGCGCACGGAAACGTTAGGATTAGTCTTACTAGAAGCAATGGCGGCGGGTTGTCCCGTAGTGGCGGCTGCTTCTGGGGGAATTACGGATATCGTAACCGATGGAGTGAATGGCTATCTGTTCGATCCAAACGATCCCGAAGGGGCGATTAAAGCAACCAAGCGCCTTCTAGAAGCGAAAGCAGAAAGAGAACAATTGCGGCAAAATGCTCGTCAAGAAGCAGAGTGTTGGGGTTGGGCTGCTGCGACTCGTCAGTTGCAGAATTATTATCGATCTGTCGTTGATGGTCAATCTTTATCCGAAGCAGCTTGAAAAATTCAAAATGAATAGTATAGCGATCAAGATCCTCAGTTAATCTTTAAGCAGAATTGATTAGCCGGAATTTCTTGTTAAAATCCGATAAACTTTATGAATCCTTCAGACTTTGCTGCTTTAATTCATCCCGCGATCGCAGTCACCTTTGTCTTTCCTCTCATCGGTATGGTCGTTAACTTTGCTTGGCAAACCCGCCAACGACGGCTACAGTCTGCGGGAGAGGGAAAAAGTAAAATTCCTCCAACGGTTGGCAGAGACCACGTACAATTGGGGAAACGCTTAACGGGTGCTGTTGTAGGAATATGTCTCTTGGGAATGGCTTATCCCACCTTTGACAAAGCGATCGAAAACCAAGCCTTTACTAAACAACCAGGAGAAATGGCTTTCCTTATTCTGATGTTTGCAGCAACGATCGCATCTCTGGTGTTTTTATATAGGGCGCGGACTCGGATTTGGCGTATTGTCTTTACAATTCTCACCGGCCTCGGCGTTCTAGTCATCGGCTTTCAGGATATCATCTTGCGTCGAGAGGGATATGGGTGGATCTTCCGGCGCGATTACGAGTGGCAGTTTTCTCACTTCTATTACGGGATGATCATTACTTTACTGATGATTTTTTCTTTAGCAATTATTGAAGAAATTTACCAAGATCGCTCGAATCGGTGGCGTTACGTGCATATTATTTTGAATTGCTTTGCTTTATTACTATTTATTGGACAATGTATGACAGGAACGCGAGATTTGCTAGAAATTCCCCTAAGCTGGCAAGAAACCCACCTTTATAAGTGTGACTTTGTAAATAAAACTTGTCCTTGACACTCCCCATGCCTACACTCACTTTAACTAAATGTTAGAAGAATTCCCCGTCCTTCTTTAAGGCGGGGATGAATTCTAACAAATAAAATAACGCGAAGCAACCACATCTCTTCTATGATTGGGTTATACTCTTATCATCATCATGTAAAACTGATAATGTATCGAGCTTACAAGTTTAGAATTTATCCAACTGATGAGCAACAATTGGCTCTAGCTAAGAGTTTTGGCTGTTGCCGTTGGTTTTGGAATTATTCATTGAACTTGTGCCAAGAAACTTATAAAGCAACCGGAAAAGGATTATCGAGAGGAGCTATTCAAGGGTTACTACCTAGTCTCAAAAAAGAATATCCTTGGCTTACTGACGCTTACTCACAATGCTTACAAGTAGTAGCTCTAAATTTATCAACGGCTTATAAAAACTTCTTTGATAAAAGAGCAGGATTTCCATCTTTCAAATCAAAGCACGGTAGACAATCAATTAGTTATCCTGCCAATGTCAAATTAGACGGGGATTATATAAAACTACCTGGGAAAGTTGGAAAGATTTATTCCAAGCAAGATAGAAAGATTGACGGAGCGATAAAAACTGTAACTGTTTCTCTTAATCCTGACGGCAAATACTTTGCTTCTGTTTTGGTAGACGACGGGAAAGATATTCAGTCATCAAACACCAAAGGAAAAACAATAGGGATTGATTTAGGATTAACTCATTTTTGTATCACCAGCGATGGAAGCAAATTTGATAATCAACGTCATACCAAGAAATATGCTCACAATCTCAAGAGAAAACAGCAAAAACTTTCACGTAAACAAAAAGGAAGTAATAGCAGAAATAAAGCTCGTAGATTAGTTGCTAAAGTTCATTCAAAAATCAGAAGAGTAAGAGAGGATTTTCTACACCAACTATCCCGTAAGATAGTCAACGAAAACCAAGTTATTGCTGTAGAGAATCTCAATGTCAAAGGTATGGTACGCAATCATAATTTAGCCAAAGCTATATCTGATTGTGGTTGGGGACAATTTTGCACCATGCTTAAATACAAGTCACAGTGGGAGGGCAAAACTTATATCGAAGTCGATAGATTTTTTGCATCTTCTAAGACTTGCAATGTCTGTCTCAACCGAGTTGATAATCTAGACCTTGATATCAGAAGTTGGACTTGTGATAAGTGTCAAACACATCACGATAGAGATATCAATGCTGCTATCAATATTAGAAATGAAGCCTTACGGATCTTGTCGTTAGGAACTAGCGATACTGCCAATGGAGGGGATGTAAGACAACCGGGCAAAACTTCGGTTTTGTTAGATGCAGTCCCCTGCGAAATTGGAAACCCCATCCTTCTTAAGGTGGGGTAGTTCATAGGAAAATAAATAATATTGATAAATCAACCCAACCCCACCCAATTCATCAGCAATTTAACCTTGTCCGACTTAGATCAGTTATCAGTGTCAGGAGTCGTACAGACGTTGCACTGCAACGTCTGTACAGGAGTTCAGGAATAAATATTCTTCCTTGTCTCCCCTCTCT
>CAYTUO010000355.1:0-4902 GCA_964441015.1 uncultured Pleurocapsa sp. | reverse complement strand
AATCTATACCTCTCGCTGGATCGCTCAGCCCATTCTCAAATTGAGTCAAGCTAGTCAAGCGATCGCGTCTGGAGAATTAGACCAAAAAGTAGAGGTTGCAGGAGTCAAAGAACTAGAATTTCTCGCCCAATCCTTTAACCAAATGGCGGGACAACTGCGCGAATCCTTTGAAGAGTTAGAAAAGCGGGTTGAAGAACGAACGGCTCAACTCAAAGAAGCCAAAGAAGCGGCAGATGCTGCCAACCGAGCAAAAAGCGAATTTTTGGCGAATATGAGCCACGAACTTCGCTCCCCCCTCAACGGCATTCTCGGTTATGCCCAAATCCTACAACGAAGCAAAACCAATTTTGAGAAGCTACAGGACGGACTCCGCATCATTTATCAGTGCGGTTCCCACTTGTTAACCCTGATTAATGATATTCTCGATATCTCTAAAATCGAAGCACGCAAGCTAGAACTCGCTCCCACAGAGTTTCATTTAGGAAACTTTTTGCTCAACGTACAAGAAATTTGCCGCATTAAGGCAGAACAAAAAGAAATCAACTTCCACTATCAAGTCGTCAACCACCTTCCCACCGCCATTCGTGCCGATGAAAAACGCCTGCGTCAAGTGTTGATTAATCTGTTGGGCAACGCCATCAAATTTACTGACAAGGGAAGCGTAACTTTTAAAGTCGGCATGGTCGTTAATTCACCAGATTCCTCAAAACCACAGACATCAGAAAATCGCTCAAATTTAACTACAATCCGTTTCCAAGTGGAAGATGCGGGCATTGGCATGACTCCAGAACAACTCACAAGAATTTTTCTTCCTTTTGAACAAGTGAGCGATCGCGTGCGCCAGGCAGAGGGAACTGGTTTGGGACTTGCTATCAGCCAAAAAATTGTGGAAATGATGGGGGGTCAAATCCAAGTTGAAAGTACTTATGGAAAGGGAAGTAAGTTTTGGTTTGAGATAGAAGTACCGGAAAGCTTGCACTGGATTGAATTAAACGTATCCCCAACCCAGGAGCAGATAATGGGTTATCAAGGCAATCCCAAGACCATTCTCATCGTCGATGACCGTTGGGAAAACCGCTCCGTACTCGTTAATTTGCTCGAACCCCTTGGATTTAAGGTTATTGAAGCCAGCGAAGGACAAGAAGGTTTAGAAAGAGCTAAGGAATGTCAACCCGATTTGATTATTACCGACTTGACGATGCCCGTCATGAATGGCTTGGAAATGACGAAACGGCTTCGGGACTCGACAGAATTTAAGGATACGGTAATTATTGCTTCTTCCGCTAGCGTATTTAGCTTGGCTCGCCAACAAAGTCGAGAAGCGGGTTGCAATAATTTTCTGGCCAAACCCGTCCAAGCATCGGAATTATTAGATCAATTACGGGAATACTTGAAATTGAGTTGGATTTATGAAGCTCAAGAGCCTTCGATCTCTCAAACTCAGGACGTTGCCGTCCCAGCAATGGCAGTTCCTCCCCCAGAAGAACTGGTTGCTCTCTATAAAGCGGCTAAAGCAGGTTACCTCACAGGAATTTATGAGGAGATTGGTAGAATAAGAAAATTAAATTCTCAATATAATGCTTTTGTAGAATATGTTTTTCAGTTAGCTGAGGCATTTGAAGATGAAGCGATTGTTAAATTGATACAATCTTATTTGCAAAAGACCTAAATTGCGATCGCCCCTCCAAAATCTAAAATCCTAAATTGAATGACTCAGACCAAACAAAACCTCATTTTAATCGTTGATGATGCTCCTGCCAATCTTAAAGTGTTATTTGAGATTTTGCAGCAGTCTGGTTTTCAAGTCGCTATTGCCAAAAATGGAGAAAGCGCTCTGGCCAAGGTGGAAGAGTCCCTACCCGATCTGATCCTACTAGACGTGATGATGCCGAATCTGGATGGATTTGAAACCTGCCGCCGCCTGAAAGCCAATCCGCAAACCCAAGAGATTCCAGTGATGTTCATCAGCGCCCTCGAGGAAACGATCAATAAAGTTCAAGGGTTTAAAGTGGGAGGAGTTGACTACATCACCAAACCCTTTCAGACAGAAGAGGTTTTAGCCCGCGTCAAGACACAACTGGCTCTTGGGACGGCCAAGGCAGAACTTCGCCAGTTAAATCTAGGACTCGAACAACGAGTTCAGCAAAGAACGGCACAGCTAGCAGCCATCAATCAAAAATTATCGCAAGAAATTGCCGCTCGCGTCTCTATACAGGAAGCTCTACTCAAAAGCGAAGAGCAGTTTCGGCTATCTTTTGACCTCGCGCCGATTGGGATGGCGATCATTACTTTAGAGGGGAAGTTCCTACAAGTCAATCAGGTTTTATCCAAGGTGTTAGGGTATACCAGCCAAGAATTGCGCGATCGCACCTGGGCAGATGTGACCCATCCCGACGATCTTCCCGCCTGCGTCATTCTCAACCGCCAACTGCATCAAGGAGAAATGGCAAATTTTCAAATTGAGAACCGCTATCTAGCTAAAGATGGCAGAATCGTCTACGCGCTCTTAAATATCGTTCTCGTGCGCGACTCTCAGGGACAACCCCTGCATTTTCTCAGTCAATTCGTGGATATCAGCGATCGCAAGCAAGCCGAAGAGCAATTAGTTTACAATACCCTACACGATCCCCTAACCCGTCTCCCCAATCGCAACTTTCTCCTAGAATGCCTCAATCTCGCGCTTGAGAGGGCAAAACAGGACGCAGACTATTTATTTGCCGTTCTCTGCATCGATCTCGATCGCTTTAAAGTCATCAACGAGAGTCTGGGACATCACGTAGGAGACGAATTTCTCGTAGCAGTTGCCGATAAGCTCAAAACAGTTGTCCGCCCAACCGATATGGTGGCACGTCTTGACGGAGACGAGTTTGTCATTCTTCTCGATCCCATCAAAGATCTTAAAGATGCCATTCACCTTGCCGAGCAACTCTGTAAGCGCCTTAGCGCCTCGATTCACCTTGCCGGGCAGGAAGTATTTGCCAGTGCTAGCATTGGCATCGTTCTGGGAACCGTTGACTACGACCAAGGTGCAGCGCTGTTGCGGGATGCGGATATTGCTATGTACCGTGCTAAAGCTAAAAGCAAGGGATGCTATGAAGTCTTTGCTCAGGGAATGTATTCTCAGGTGCTAAAACGCCTTCAGCTAGAAAACGATCTGCGCCTAGCTCTGGAGAGGCAAGAGTTTCAAGTCTATTACCAGCCCATCGTCTCTTTGCATACAGGCTATCTGACAGGATTCGAGGCGCTAGTTCGCTGGCAACATCGGATACGAGGTTCGATCTCGCCTACTGAGTTTATCCCCATCGCCGAGGAAAGTGGGCTGATCGTACAGTTAGGGGAATTAGTCCTCCGAACCGCTTGTCAGCAATTGTCTGTCTGGCAACAGCAATATCCTACAGCAGCATCTTTAAAAATTCACGTCAATCTTTCAGTCGAACAACTGCGAGAGCCAGATTTTTTGGCTAAAATTGACAGAATTCTCTCAAAAATAGGGATTAAAGGTCATAATTTAATCTTAGAACTGACCGAAAGTATGCTGATGGACGGAGTAGAACAGTTATTGAACCTTCTGTCCGAGTTAAAAGCTAGAGGAATTCAGTTGAGCATTGATGATTTTGGCACGGGTTATAGTTCCCTTAGCTATTTACACCGCTTCCCCGTCAACCACCTCAAGATCGATCGCTCGTTTATCAGTTATTTACCAGAAAAAAGCGAGTATCGAGCCATTGTTGCGACAATTATCGCACTGGCTCACCAATTAGGAATTAGCGCGATCGCTGAAGGCATAGAAACCCTTTCTCAGTTTCGTCTGCTACAGGCGATGGGTTGCGAAGAAGCTCAAGGATACTTGTTTGCTAAACCTTTAGACAGGAATTCAGCAGAAGAATTGCTGAAAAAATCCTCATCTTACCTACAAATGCGGCAAGAATGCCCTCACTACACCGCCAGCTTACTAAATCAACGCGCGACAGCACACCTTAATTCTATAAACTCTGGGTGAAAATCTGCTATTTTGGTAAGATCGACTATAATATTATGGTAAGAACAACTATAATTCTTGCCGAGTTCCCTTATCTTAGGAGTTACACGCTACCGTGTTCGCAACCGTCAGACCTCAACAAAAGACTACAACTGAAGCGCTTCCCAACGATCTGTTTGCAGCCATTAACGAACTCAAGCGAAGCCTAAAAGCTGTCATTCTGGCTCATTATTATCAAGATCCCGACATACAAGATATTGCCGACTACATTGGCGATTCTCTCGGTCTTTCTCAACAAGCTGCTGCCACCAATGCAGAGGTCATCGTCTTTGCAGGCGTTCACTTCATGGCAGAAACCGCCAAAATTTTAAATCCCGATAAGTTAGTTATCTTACCCGATCTCAACGCCGGTTGTTCGCTTGCCGATAGTTGCCCTCCTCAAGAATTTGCTGCCTTCAAAGCGTCGCATCCAGGTCATCTTGTCGTTTCCTATATCAATTGCAGCGCCGAAATCAAGGCAATGAGCGATATTATCTGCACCAGTTCCAATGCCGTTAAAATTGTCAGTCAAATTCCTCAAGAACAGCCGATTATTTTTGCGCCCGATCGCAATTTAGGACGCTACGTGATGGAGCAAACTGGGCGAGATTTAGTCTTGTGGCAAGGTAGCTGTATCGTACACGAGACATTTTCTGAAAAGAAAATCGTTCAGCTAAAAATAGAACATCCAGAAGCCCAGATCGTGGCCCATCCTGAATGCGAACCTCCCGTCCTGCGTCACGCCAGCTATATCGGTTCGACTACAGCCTTATTAAAATATTGTCTGGCGAGCAATAACAAAACATTTATCGTCGCCACCGAACCAGGAATCATTCACCAAATTCAAAAAGAAGCCCCTCACAAACGCTTTATTCCGGCTCCAG
>CAYTUO010000354.1:0-4947 GCA_964441015.1 uncultured Pleurocapsa sp. | reverse complement strand
GCTGTTTTAAAAATTTCCCCTTTATTCTATATCATCCCGCTCTGATGCAACCCCTGAGAAGAAGGCAGGAGTAGTTGTAGAGACGTTGCACTGCAACGTCTCTACTGCAACGTCTCTACAGGAGTTCAGTAGTAGTGCGAGCGTCCCGCTCGCTAGTCCTTAGTCCTTAGCAGCGATCGCGAGTTGACCTATTTACGCTTCTGTCTCCGCTATTCGCTTCAATTAAAGACACTTTGGTGAGCTTTTCTCCTACTATCTAAAGCTAGGAGCGATCGGCTCACCTTTTCAGTTTACCTTGGCAATTCCCAGATTTGAAATGGCGCGATCGCTCTTTGACGGTCAAGTTCCCCTGATTCTAGATGGAGGTAAAAGTAAGTACGGAAAACAAAGCACGATTATCGACTGTACGGGGAAAGTGCCTACAATTGTCAATTATGGGGCTGTTTCCTACGACTATCTGCGACTTATTCTTCCTGAAATTGAATTACCTTCTCACTTGAGAAAGTAACCGCATCCAAAATCCAAAATGCGATGAGTTCCCTACTTGGTTGTGCGTCAATCCCAAACTATCCTGGTTATTAGCCCTATCGCGATTGGAGCCTCCTGATGTTACGACTCGAACATATTAGCAAAATCTATCCGACTGGGGAAGTTCTCAAAGATGTTACCTGGGAAGTGAAACCGGGCGATCGCATCGCCTTAGTGGGTGTTAACGGAGCCGGCAAAACCACCCAACTCAAGATCGTTATGGGTGAAATCGAACCAACTGCTGGCGAGGTCATTCGTCCGGCTAACCTCCATATTGGCTATCTGACTCAAGAGTTTGAAGTAGAGCCAACCCGCACAGTGCGCGAGGAGTTCTGGACGGTTTTTGCACAAGCGAATCGAGTCCAACATGAATTAGTTAGGGTACAGCAGCAAATGGAAACTGCCAACCCAGATGAGTTGGATAAGCTGATTCACCAATTAGACACCTTGCAGCGTCAGTTTGAAGCCTTCGATGGCTACGCACTGGAGGCACGGATCGAGAAAATTTTGCCAGAATTGGGATTTGAACCGGAAGATGGCGATCGCCTTGTCAGTTCCTTTAGCGGTGGCTGGCAAATGCGGATGAGTTTGGGCAAAATCTTATTGCAAGAGCCAGATTTGTTGCTGCTCGACGAACCGACGAATCATCTAGACTTAGAAACGATTGAGTGGCTAGAGACTTATCTCAAGGGATTGAATACGCCAATGGTCATTGTTTCTCATGACCGAGAATTTCTTGATCGCCTCTGTACTCAGATTGTAGAAACCGAGCGAGGCGTTTCCACGACTTACCTGGGCAACTATTCCTCCTATCTCGAACAAAAAGCACTTAACCGCGAGATTCAACTGAGTGCCTACGAACGCCAGCAAAAAGAATTAGAAAAACAGCAGGTTTTTATTGAGAGATTTCGTGCCAGTGCTACTCGCAGTACCCAAGCAAAAAGCCGCGAGAAACAACTTGAAAAAATCGAGCGAATTGAAGCACCTACGGCTGAATTAAAAACCCTGCACTTTCGGTTTCTGCCTGCGCCTCGCAGTGGTCTGGAAGTAGCGAATGTCAAAGATTTGATCCATACCTATGGAGATAAAATCTTATTTCTGGGGGCGAATTTATTAGTAGAACGGGGCGATCGCATTGCCTTTCTCGGCCCCAATGGTTCGGGAAAATCCACGCTGTTGCGCCTGATTATCGGTAACGAACAACCGACCGAAGGCATCGTTCAACTGGGCAAACACAATGTCATTCCTGCCTACTTTGAACAAAATCAAGCAGAGGTACTTGATCTCAACAAAACTGTTCTAGATACCATTCACGATGAAGTACCTGACTGGAAGAATGAAGAAGTTCGCACCTTACTCGGACGTTTTCTCTTCAGTGGTGACACGGTATTGAAAAATGTAGAAGCCCTAAGCGGGGGTGAAAAAGCTCGTCTTGCCCTGGCTAAAATGCTCCTACAACCTGCCAATTTTCTCATTCTCGACGAACCCACCAATCACCTCGATATTCCAGCTAAGGAAATGTTAGAGGAAGCCCTGCAAAACTATGAGGGCACAGTGCTAATCGTCTCTCACGATCGCTACTTTATTTCCCAAGTGGCCAACAAAATTGTGGAGATTCGAGATGGCGAGTTGCTAGTTTATAACGGCGACTACCACTATTACCTAGACAAAATCGAGGAAGAAAAAGAAAAAGCACGTCAGGCAAAACTTGCTGCTGAAAAAGCTGCTAAAGCGGCCGCTAAAAAAGCAAAACAGCAGGCAAAAAAGGCTGGCAAGTAAATCTTGAGGGAAGCAGGGAACAGTAATCAGTTATGGGATTTTGGATTGATTGAGTTATCAGTTATCAGAAGGCAGAAGCTCAGGAGTTCAGGAGTTCAGGAGTTCAGGAGTAGTGCGAGCGTCCCGCTCGCTAGTCCTTAGTCCTTCGTCCTTAGTGATTGGTAATTCGTAATTATGCCTCCTTGTCCCCCTTGTCTTCCTTGTCCCCCACCCTCCCCACACTCCCTACACTCCCAATCACCAATCACCATTCCCCAATCACCATTCCCCAATGCTCTTCTAAATTTTTTCCGTCAGCTTCGTTAGCACCTGGTTAGATCGTTCGACAAAAGCCGTCATGCCTTCTGCATCAAAGCCTTTCTGTGCCATTAGTGCCAAGTCATAAACGTGGCGACACAGCATCTTCGCCAATTCTCCAGAAGGAGATTCTCCCGCACCTTGCACGATGCTTCCCTGACCGATTTGGGCAATCTTTTGAATCAGGGGATGGACAGTATTGATCAGCAAAACGTGATCTTCTGGGAATCCCATCGCTTGTTGCTGCATGAGTGCGGTCATTTCCCGAAATCGCCGCATTGCTTCAGGAAGCAATACCATAGCTGGCGGGGTGCTTTGGGGGTTATCGGCTTTTAAAGCTTCAGTACGGATATTAATTTTGGGGTTATTGAGTGCTTTCTCAAACAGTTCTTTAATCTGTTCGCTGCGAGTTTTATTAGTCGTGGGATCAACGATTTCTTGTCCCTTGTCTTGTTCGAGAAGGGTATTGTCGAGTTCCGCATCAACGCGGGTAAATCTGACGTTGGAGTATTCCTGTTCTAGGAAAGGAATAAAATAATTAGTGTCGATAAAAGAGTCCATAAACAGGACTTCTAGATCTTGTTTCTTGTAGAGTTCTACATAGGTCGATTGGCTAGCTGCATCAGTGCAGTAAAAAACTCGATTTTCGTGGCGGTTTTTGTTACGTTCTAGATAGGCTTTGAGCGTTGTGTATCCAGCTTTTTCATAAGACAATTCGGATTTTTCTTCCGGTTTTTGAGGAGTTACGTCTTGCCAGACATCCCCTTCTGCCTGAACTTCAACCGTGGGCGTATCTGCTTTTTGTTCGGTTTCTGTCGGTTTGTAGGTAGTGCGATAGATGAGGATATCTTCGACTTGCTTTTTGAATTTGTCATCTCGAAAAGAACCGAATTTTATGAACGTGCCAACATCCGTCCAGCAGCGAATGTATTGGTCAACATTTTCTTGATAAAGGGATTTTAAGCGATCGGCGATTTTTTTAGCGATAAAATCAGCAATACGACGAACGGTGCGATCATTGGTTAGGGAACTGCGAGATACGTTGAGAGGAATATCGGGACTGTCAATGACCCCCCGTAGCGGCATCAGGAATTCGGGAATAATCTCTTCACAATGCTCGTTGACAAACACTTGATTGCAGAAAAGTTTAATATGTCCCTTAGACACATCAACATCGGGTCGCAGTTTTGGAAAGTAGAGAATGCCGTTGAGCAAGAAGGGATAATCAGTATTCAGGTGTACCCAGAGTAGGGGATCTTCTTGGAAGGGATAGAGATAGCGATAAAACTCTAAATAATCGTCTTTGGTGAGATTTTGAGGCGATTCTTTCCACAATGCCCGTTGCTTATTGACAACCTCGCTCTCAAACTTGATGGGCACCGACATAAAATCGGAATAGGTTTTGATTAATTGTTTGATCCGAGCGGGTTCAAGATATTCTAGTTCGTCATCGAGTAAGGTTAGTGTAACGGTAGTCCCGATTTGAGTTCTAGCAGAATCGCTCAATTCAAATTCAGGCGATCCATCGCAAGACCAGTGTACCGCTTGAGCTACTTCTTTGTAAGATAGGGTATCAATTTCGACTTTCTTGGCCACCATGAAAGCGGAATAAAAACCGAGTCCGAAGTGACCGATGAGATCGTTGGCCGTTTTTTGATACTTTTGAATAAATTCTTCTGCGCTAGAAAAAGCAACCTGATTAATATATTTTTTGATTTCCTCAGTGGTCATGCCGATACCATTGTCGGAGACAGAGAGGGTTTTGTTATCTTTATCGACAGCAATAACAATTTCGGGTTCTGGAATCTCGCCCTTTACTTCTCCAGCCAGAGATGCCATTTTTAGTTTAGAGATAGCATCTACCGAGTTAGAAATCAACTCTCGTAAGAAAATTTCGTGGTCGGTGTAGAGCGATTTCTTGATGATGGGAAAGATATTTTCGGTATGAATCGTAATATTGCCTTTTTCGAGTACGCTCATAATTCTTGCTCTTAGGGTTGATGTATCTTACCTTAATCTTAATTACCGATTTTGCCCGATCGCGACCCGATCCACACTCAAACAAGAATTCGGATTTCCGTACTTATTAACCCAAGTTGCCAGTTAGTAGACATTTTCTCAATTTTTTGTCGTCCATGAGCGACATTTAGTCAAATTTTTTTGTCTACCATGGTAGACATTTTACCGATGCTAGAGAGCTAGGGAGAGCGACGAGCGAGATCTTTGTAACTAGCAACTTACGTTATTAGACCTCTTGCGGAATTCGGAGATACTGGTTGAGAAAGGGAACTTCTTAACAGGGAACAGGGAACAGGGAAGAGAATTGAGGAAAAATTTAATTAT
>CAYTUO010000353.1:0-4961 GCA_964441015.1 uncultured Pleurocapsa sp. | reverse complement strand
CGTTGCGGAAACTTTGTTTCCAGAATCCCCGTTTTTCAAAGCGGGGAGATGTCAAAAGTAGCCGGGAGTGCAGATGATGACAGTTAGTAAAAGCCATGCCTACTTCACGCCAGAAGACTATTTAGAAATTGAGCGCATCAGTCCGATCAAACACGAATACCTGCAAGGACAAATCGTGGCAATGGCAGGGGCAAGCAAAGCCCATGTCATCATCACTGGCAATCTCTCGGCTCAACTTGTCACCCACTTACGTGGAAAAAATTGTATTGCCTATGCAACCGATATGAAAGTTCGCCTACCCGCCTTAAATCTCTTCTACTATCCCGATCTAGCAGTGACTTGCGACGATCGCGATCGCATCTCTGATGAAGACTTCATCCTGCATCCCAAGCTGATCGTTGAAGTTTTATCCGACTCAACGGAAGCTTTCGACCGAGGCGATAAATTTGCCGATTACAAAACCATCCCAGAATTTGAGGAGTATGTCCTGATCCACCAAAAACAAATCCTGAGCGAACGGTTTGAGCGCAAATCTGATAACTTGTGGATTCCTCAAATTTATCGAACCGGAGACATGATCGAATTTTCTAGCATCGGCTTTTCTTGCCCTATCGAAGCTCTCTACGAAAATATTGCACAATTATTGTAACTGGACAGTGAAAAGTTTTCCATGCCCACTATAGTCCACTTCAATTATAGTTCTCTCTAGCAGAGGGTTTTCGCGTTTTTAAATAGTAGCGCGATCGCAACTCGTTGTTTTTGTCCTCCCGATAGATTGTCTGGATAGTAGTCCACGCGATCGCCTAGTCCTACGGTTTCTAACATGGCTATGGCGTGATCGCGATACTCTCGTTTAGGGATGCTGGAGTGCAGTTTGAGGGACATACAGACATTCCCATAGGCGCTTAGGCATTTGAGCAAGTTGTGGTGCTGGAAGATAAAGCCAATTTGGTTGCGGACTTTGGTTAACTGTCTTTTGCTCGAACCCCGTAATTCTTGAGCGAAGATTTTCAGGCTTCCTTGCTGTACCGATCGCAATCCCCCGATTAGAGTCAGTAACGTTGTTTTACCGCTACCAGAAGGCCCCATGAGGATGACGATTTCCCCTGGATAGATCTCTAAGTCGATCTCTTTGAGAACGAGATTGCGTAAGGTTCCTTTGCCGAAAGCGTGATTGAGATTACGGACGGTGACGGAGGCTTCCATACAATCTTCGATCTAACTTCTAAGGCTAAAAAACGTCGGCAGGATCGGCAGAACGAAGTTTTCTGGTGGCGATCGCGCCGGAGACGACACACATGACCATCGTCAGAATAAACACTTGTATGACAACCCCAGCTTTCATCATTAAGGGAATTCTCGTCAGGACGACCAATAAGTGATAGATCCCCACACAGGCAAAGAAGCTAGGCACAAACCCCATCACGCCGAGGATAATTGCTTCGCCAAGCACGACCATCAAAAGAGAGTGATCGGAATACCCCATTGCTTTGAGGGTGGCATATTCTCCCAAATGTTCGCTGATATCGGTGTAGAGGACTTGATAGATGACGATTATCCCCACCACAAAACCGACAACCGTACCAAATTTGAGGATAACTCCCTCTGGTTGCGAGGAAGAAAATTGCTGTTCTCGTTGAATTAATTCTTCGTGGGTTAGCACCGATACATCTGAGGGAAGATTTTGACGCAGTTTTGCCAGTACGATCGCTCTCTTGGCTCCTTTTTCTAAGCTAATGACTCCCAGTCTGACTTGACTAAGGCTTTCTTGTCCAAAACGCTGAGCATAATTCCAGTCACTGATGATGACATTGCCTTTATCATTGAGAGTGCTGCCCATACTGAAGAGTCCGACTATATAAACGCGACGATTGTCCATCAAGGTCATGACTTCTGGGCGATCGCGCAGCAGGGTTGGAACTTCTCCGAGCGAGGGTTGGGATAGGCGATCGAATAGTACGGCATCTGGCGATCGCAATTTTGTTAGTTTTCGATTCACTTCTGGTAAATTCAGTACAGGTTGGGTTCTGGGTCGCCGCTTGTTTCTGCCGGGTTTCCGTGGTCAAGCGAGCCTCCATTTCTGCGATTACTGCCCTTTGAGCCGCGATTTCACCTTTTTTTGCCTCTCCCTGTAGAATTTTTTTCAATTGAGCCCGCTTAACCGCCACATTCGCTTGCGCTTCCCGCAGTTGTTGTTCTGCCCTATCCCGTCCCTGAAGGGTAGCAATGATTTGATTATCTCTAACAAAATCCCCTTCTCTGACTAAGATTGTATTAACGCGACTGTCTTCTGCATTCGCCACTGAAATATTAATGACATCTCCTTGGGGAATCAATTTTCCTAAAGCGACCACCCATCCCGAAGGCGTTAATGCCTCTGGCGGATTACTCTGCGCGTTATCGCTTTGAGCTTGAAGTGAATTGCAGGCACTATTCAAACTCAGAAGACTGAGAATTGCCGTGTAAGTCAAACACAGGCGAACAATACGATATAAGCTGCATGACAGTCTGCGTTTAGGCTCAAGCATGAGTCAATTAGACATAACGATAATCCCCAATCACTCAATCGTTTCAATTTGGCAAATCCTCCTGACAAGTTGCTCAAGAAAATGCTAAGCTGGCTGTAATCAAGTCGGGAGAATGGATTTGATGGGGCAAGAACTGGCGATCACAACTCACGGACTTACCAAACAATTCGAGCGGCATATTGCCGTCAATAATCTAGAATTACGAGTCGAGAGTGGGGAAGTTTACGGACTGATCGGCCCTAATGGTGCGGGAAAAACAACGCTTATCCGAATGCTAGCAGCAGCAGAGGAACCAACCACGGGAGAAATTTATCTTCATGGCGATCGCTTGTTGCGAGATGACAGTAATCCTCGACTCAAGCAGCGTCTTGGCTATCTTCCCGACGATTTTCCCCTATACGACGATCTCAGCGTTTGGGACTATCTAGATTATTTTGCACGACTATACCGACTCAGACAACCACACCGCCGTCGTCGTTTGCAGGAAGTGCTGGAATTGGTACAACTGACAAGCAAGCGTCACAGTCTCATTTCCACTCTCTCGCGAGGGATGAAACAACGCCTGAGTCTAGCACGCACAATTATTCACGAACCGATTTTGCTGTTACTAGATGAACCCGTGTCTGGTTTAGATCCCATTGCGCGGATGCAGTTTCGCGAGATTATCAAGGTTTTGCAAGCGGCGGGAATGACTATCCTGATTTCTTCCCATGTTCTCAGCGATTTGGCGGAGTTGTGTACTTCCGTGGGAATTATGGAACTGGGTTTTCTGGTAGAAAGTGCGTCTCTGCAAGAGTTATATCGACGGTTATCGCGCCAGCAAATTGTCATGTCAACTCTGGGAGATTTAGAAAGACTTCAGGCAGAGTTAAAGAATCATCCTAGCGTTGAAGGATGGGAAATTTTAGCGTCAAAAAATAGCTTACGGGTGAATTTTTCTGGAGGAGAAGAAGAGAGTGCCGAATTGTTAAGAGCGATCGTTGCTGCTGGAATTCCTCTGACAGAATTTCACTGTACAACAGAAGATTTGGAATCTATTTTCCTCAAGTTAGGACACAAGCAAGTGTCTTGAATTATGAATTGTGAAACCAATATTTCTGATTCAAAACCATGAAAAATAGCCAAGAAAACCATGTTATCAGTGTCAGGAGTCGTAGAGACGTTGCAGTGCAACGTCTCTACAAGAGTTCAGGAGTAAATATTCTTCCTTGTCTCCCCACACTCCCCACACTCCCCACACTCCCCATTCCCCATTTCTAATGACTAATAATTGAGGAATCAAACTATGATTGCAAAACTAATCGATCGCTTAGGCGAGATCAATCCCCAACTATTTCGAGAACTTAAAGGACGATTAACCCCTCGCAATATTGCCATAGCTTCTGGAATTTCTTTCGTTTGTCAGATATTAGTTTATCTCTACTATCGGAGTCTTCTGCCTGCCGAGATAATCAGTTCTTCACCCATTCGCGACATCTTTAACCGCTACTGCCTTGGCAATCCTCCGTCTGGTTGGAATGGCTACACTCCCTATCCTTACAACAGCGACAACTACTGTGTCAAAGATTTATTGGGCAATTGGATGCTCAACTGGCAACTGTGGTGGCTGGATTTATTTATTTTCTTGAGCATTACAAGTATTTTTGCTTTGTTGGTGGCAGGAACTTATATGCTCATTGCCGATTTATCGCGCGAAGAACGTCGTGGTACGCTTAATTTTATCCGTCTGAGTCCGCAATCTGCCAAAAGCATTCTCTTAGGCAAAATGTTAGGGGTGCCAAGCGTGCTATATCTTGCAGTCGGATTGGCGATGCCTCTGCATTTGCTGGCGGGATTATCGGCTCGCATTCCTCTGGGGTTGATTTTGGCTTTCTATGGCGTTTTAGCGGCTAGCTGTGCCTTTTTCTACAGTGCTGCGTTGCTGTTCGGATTAGTTACTACTGGATTGACAGGGTTTCAAGCTTGGTTGGGTAGTGGGGTTACTCTGTTCTTTCTGTCTTGCCTAACGGGTTTTGCCATGTCTGGTGTTCCTGCTACTCATACGCCTTTTGATTGGATGGCTTTGCTCTATCCTGGCACGGTATTGCCTTATCTTGTTCATGCGACTTGGTTACCGCCAAAAACCGTCGGCTACATGGCTTTTGAAGGGGCCTACGATTGGAGAGCAGAAGGGATAGCTAATATGCTTTGGTATGGGCAATCTCTGTGGCGCAATTTTTGGACGGGTGTTGGTTTTATTCTGCTCAATTATGGATTATTGATTTACTGGCTCGGACAGGGATTAAAACGTCGTTTTCACAACCCTTTGATGACCCTGTGGAGTAAAGGACAGAGTTACTGGTTTTCTGGAAGTTTTGCCGCCGTTGTTCTGGGATTTACCCTGCAAACTACTGAGTCTTATCGACTCTACGATAACTTCTATATGCTGCAAGT
>CAYTUO010000352.1:0-4970 GCA_964441015.1 uncultured Pleurocapsa sp. | reverse complement strand
GTTGAATTGATTGAATTGCACCATCCTGACTGTCATAATTTACTTCATATAAACTGGGAACATAAATCCCTGGAACTTGAGCGAGATGGCGCAACTTTATTTGACGATTTGCCTTCCTAACTTCTTGGTAAGCATCAATGAAATTATCGAGTAAATTTTCTCCATCTCCCACTAAAACTAAGTCAAAAAAATCGGCAATAGGTTCTGGATTTGCCGTTAATACGGGCCCGCCACCAAAAACGAGAGGATGAGTATCGTCGCGTTCGCTAGAATGAATAGGAATCTGTAGGAATTCAAGTAAATTGAGGATATTAATATAGTCCAGTTCCCAAGAGAAAGAAAACCCTAAAAGTTCTGGCGATCGCGGCAGAGATTCGTGAATGTCAGTAAAAAGGCGACTCACGCAGAGATCGGCACGCATTGCCAAAGTCGCCCAAATAATTTGATAGCCTAAACTCGTAATTCCCACGCTATATTCATTAGGAAAAGCAAAAATAATGGGGATCGCATCGAGGTTAAGAGAAGCGGAAGTAAAAAGCAGGCGTTCGCAGTTAAATACAGTCATTAGTCATTGGAAATGGGGAATGGGGAATGGGGAACTCAATCAATTCAAAATTCTTCCCGACGCGAATTACGAATTACGAATTACGAATTAACTAACTGATTACTGAGTCATTAAAATGCGATCGCGGGCCAATCGGGTTCTCGTTTATAGTTTGTCATGTCGTCAAATTTACGCAATTGCACTTGATGAATGCTTAGCACTTGGGGTTCGCTTTCTAACCAGCGATCGTTAAAAGCTAAAAGAAGATTGGTCAAGCGATCGCGATCTAAATCAGGAGAAATTTCGCCAAAATATCCCAGCGTAATATGACCGGTGAAATAATATTGTTGTTCGATTCCCAGTCCAATCAGACCGGGATTCTGGTAAATCGATCGCCGCAATTGTAAAATCTTCTCATAATCTGACTCACCTTTTGGAACCAAACCGACTGCTAAGGCACGGGGAAGAAGAATTAATCCCGTTAATTGCAACTGACTGGGACTGCTTTGAGGAACAGCTTGTTTGTAGTTCTGAAAGCTTTCGCCAATGCACTTGTGAAGTTGGCGATCGAAGTTAGGATTTTCTGTTAAGGAAACTTTATAAGCACTATCCCAGATCAGATCGGCTAGCGTTAAATGAAAACTGCTTGGGGAAATGGGGATGAATAACCCCGGATCTAGCTGTTCGAGTAGCTGCTGTTGTACGGTTTCGACATGGCGATAGAAAGCAGCATTCTCTAAGTCTTCTTCGCCAGGAGGCGTGATCGCACTGTAACCTGGAAAAGGAACCGCTTTTCCGTCCTCAAATTTCGGAGATTTGTGGATATTCTGAAGCTGAACCTGATAGGTGGAGGGCAAGGTCAGTCTCGCTATCCGATTAATATAGACTTGATACGTTTCGTCCAATCTGGTTTCCTCTATAAGTTACTATACTCATTTTCTCTACTCTAACTTTCATCATTTCAGAATTCAGCCTTCAGAATTTTTAATTATCGTTACGATGGCTATTTATCTTTTTTGGGGAGATGATGACTTTGCGATCGCGCAAGCGGTTAAACAATTGCAACAAACCGTCCTCGATCCCAACTGGTCGCAGTTTAACTACGATAAGATTTTTGACAACACATCCGATGCTACCATTCAAGCCTTAAATCAAGCGATGACTCCGGCATTTGGCATGGGGGGACGATTGGTTTGGTTAGTCGAGACTTCCCTAACTCAGCACTGTCCTGAAGAGTTGTTATCCCGCTTGCAGCAAACTTTACCTGCCATTCCCGACACTTCTCATTTGCTGCTGACTTCTAGTAAAAAACCAGACGAACGGCTCAAATCGACTAAACTCTTCAAAAAATATGCCCAGATCCAAGAATTTTCTCTCATTCCTCCTTGGAAAACTGAAGAACTTCTCAAGCAAGTTCAGCAAATTGCTCAAGCTGTTGGCGTAAAACTCACGCCTGCTGCTAGCGAACTCCTTGTAGAGTCTGTCGGTAATAATACGAGGCAGTTAGGGAGCGAGTTAGAAAAGCTCCGCCTCTACGCAGGCAGTCAAAGCAAGCCTCTAGATACCGATCTCGTGGCTAGGTTAGTCAACGCCACCACCCAGAATAGTATACAGCTAGCCGAAGCGATTCGCCAAGGCAACCTCGATCGCGCCTTAGAATTAGTGACGGCTTTGCTTGACAGTAACGAACCCGCTTTAAAAATTGTTGCCACCTTAGTCGGACAGTTTCGCACTTGGGCGATCGTTAAATTGCAATTAGAGGCCGGAGAAAAGGACGAAAAAGCCATCGCTACCGCCGCAGAAATTGCCAATCCCAAACGAATTTACTTTTTACGCAACTCACTCGGCTCGCTTTCTTCTCGCCAACTGCTTGCCACTTTACCTATCTTGTTAGAGTTAGAACTGAATCTCAAAAGAGGCATCGATCCCATTACCACTTTACAAACTCAAATTATCAAACTTTCTCGACTTTTTTAACAATTCTCGGTTGGATGTTCGTATCTCTCTAAAAGTATGTAATTTAGCTTCGCAAAAATATAATATAATTCTTTAAAGATAAGCTTCTCCGTCTTTTTATAAAAAAATAAAATTGATACCAGTGAATTCACGGATCTATGAATTTTAAATTCACAAAACTTCATATATTTTCAATCCTCAAAATAAGTGTTTTCACGATTAACTCCGATCTCGCAGTAGATTACACTGAAAGTGCATAGAGGAATTCTTTAAGCAAAATTTATTCTTCAGTCAGCGATCGCGAGCGGGTTTGAAAAAGTATGAGGAGGCATACTTAAAACCCCCTCAAATTCGCCGTTCTTACTCGAACTTACACGGGCCAAAAAATTAGTGAAATTTATCCCTAAACCCATGAAATCTTCAAAAACAAATTTAAGACTCTAGTAATCGAGCGATCGTCTATTCACAATGAATACTCAAATATTTGAATTTGAATTTGACGTAGCAACCCTAAAAGCCAAAGCAGAGGAATTCAAACTCAGTCGTAGTCAAGGTCAGTACTTTAGCGAAGAGCTTGGCAATAGCGTGTTGCTAGAAATGGTAGCCATTCCCGCCGGGACTTTGATGATGGGTTCGCCTGACATTGAAGTGGAAACCTACGACAACGAAAAACCTCAACACTCAGTATCGGTGAAATCCTTTTTTATGGGCAAATATCCGATTACTCAAGCTCAGTGGCAAGCTGTCGCAGCGCTCCCAACCGTTGCAATCTCTCTAGACTCTAACCCTGCCAAATATAAAGGAACCAATCGCCCAGTCGAAAATATCTCTTGGTACGAAGCTGTCGAGTTTTGTCAGCGACTGTCGAAAATGACAGGAAAAATCTATCGACTGCCCAGCGAAGCTGAATGGGAATATGCTTGTCGCGCTCGAACCAACAGTCGCTTTCATTTCGGCAGGCGACTACCCAAGAACCTCGTCAATTGTCATGAGTCGCTATCCAAGAAGATCTATGGCGATGGAACTACACCAGTAGGAGTGTTTGGGGTAGCCAATGCTTTCGGCTTGTACGACATGCACGGGAACGTATATGAGTGGTGTCTGGATAGTTGGCACGAAGATTATAACGGCGCTCCAACCGATGGAAGTGCCTGGTTATCTGAAGACGAAGAAACAGAGCGGGTTATCCGTGGAGGATTTTGGCTATCTTATCCAAGAAACTGCCGTTCAGCATATCGCGATTGCTATGAACCAGAAGCGCGGGCAAGTACTATCGGCTTTCGCGTTGTCTGCGAAACTGAAGAACTTTTGGATTGACTGGTGATTGGTGATTGGTGATCGGTGATTGGTGATTGGTGACTGGTGAATGGTGAATGGTGAATGGTGAATGGTGAATGGTGAATGGTGAATGGTGACTGGTGAATGGTGAATGGTGATCGGTGATTGGTAAGTGGATCAATCCAAAATCCTTTCATCTAAAATCCAAAATTGAGAGAATCCAAAATCCTTTCATCTAAAATCGATTGACTGGTGATTAGGATAACGGAGAAGTAATTTAAGATAACCTATCTCCTTATCTCCCAATCACTAATCACTAATCACTAATCACCGATCACTGATAACTGCTCCCCACATTCCCCCTCTCATGTATGAGTCTGTCGCTTTTTAATGATGGAAATAGCACGGCTGACGCTTTCGGGGAAAATGACAACTAAGCCACCATTAGCAACCTGATCGAGACCGACTTCAAGGGCTTCTGTTTCGCTCAAAATAATTTCATAGGAACTATTGGGTTTTTCTTGCACAATTCCCTTAACGATCAGATCGGCAACTTCGCCGCGCTCTCGTCCTCGCGTGTCGTCGTCTTCTTTAACAATAATGCGATCAAACATTTGTGCTGAAAGTTTGCCCAGAAGAATCAAATCTTCATTGCGGCGATCGCCCGGCCCTCCAACTACCCCCAATTTCTCGCCGCACCAGTTACGAACAAATCCGCCTACCGCTTCATATCCCGCCGGATTGTGGGCATAATCGACCAGCGCGTGGTAAGAATTCAGATTGAACAAATTCATCCGTCCTGGCGTTTGATTGGCCGAGGGCACAAAGGTTCTCGCCCCTTGACGAATCATCTCGATATCAACCCCATTAGCAAACGCCGTCAAACAAGCCGCTAGCGCGTTGGCAATCATGAAAGGAGCCATGCCTCCCATCGTGACGGGAAGGTTTACGGCTTCTTCAATCCGTAGCGTCCATTCTCCTTCCAAAATTGAAAGATAACCATTTTCGTAGACGGCAGCCATGCCACCTCGACGGATATGATTTTGAATAATTGGATTGTCGAGATCCATCGCAAAATAGGCAACTTTCCCCCTCACCCGTTCTGCCATTGCCGCCACTAGGGGATCGTCGGCGTTAAGAATCGCATAGCCATCGCCGCTCACGGTTTCTGCGACGACGCTTTTAACTTTCG
>CAYTUO010000351.1:0-4970 GCA_964441015.1 uncultured Pleurocapsa sp. | reverse complement strand
GGTAGGGGCGACATAAGGCGAATTTCTTGGGTTTTGGCGTTGAAATAAAGCTTAGGAAGGGGATTTTCCTGGCGAATGGTGAGGAGTTGTTCGTAATCTTCCCAAGTTCGATGACGGAGAATGACTTCACTCCCTGGCGATAGGGTTAATGTGTCAGGACTAACAGTAACAAACATAGTTTTGAGTCAATTTAGAGCTTTATTGGGATTAAAAGAGTTATATAGACTTACTTTAGAAGTTTTTGGAGATGTCTAATAATTAAGATGAGAAAAATTGTAATTGGCGTGATGGGGCCTGGTGAAAAGGCGACGACTCAAGAGAAAGACAATGCCTATAAGCTCGGTCAGTTAATTGCGATAGAAGGATGGGTTCTCCTGACAGGGGGAAGAAATGTAGGGGTAATGGATGCAGCAAGTCAAGGAGCAAAAGCGTCGGGAGGATTGACCATTGGGATTTTACCGGCCAACAATCTTGAGGCTGTCTCCGAATCTGTGGATATTGCCATTGTTACCGATATGGGGAACGCTCGCAATAATATCAATGTCCTGTCTTCTGAGGTTGTGATTGCCTGCGGAATGGGCCGGGGAACTGCTTCAGAAGTCGCTTTGGCTCTCAAAGGTGGTAAACCTGTAGTTTTATTAACAGAGGAACGCGAGAGTAGACAATTTTTTACTAGCCTCGCTCAAGAGCAAATTTTCTTAGCAGATAATCCAGAAACTGCCATCGAGATAGTTAAAGAGATTTTGAGAAATTCTGCCTAAAGAGAGATCGCTTGGTCAAGATCCGCTTTTAAGTTAGAATCAGACTGTTAAGTTTTATTGCATAAGACGGGAAGCCGTACTTTGAGGATAACTCTGAGTGACGGTACTACACAATAGCAATCAGAGAGGATCGAACACCAATGGCATACGAACTTCCTGCATTACCATACGATTACACGGCACTAGAACCGTATGTTTCTAAGAGTACTCTTGAGTTTCATCACGATAAGCACCATGCAGCTTATGTAAATAATTACAATGCTGCGATTAAGGATACCGAACTCGACAGCAAGCCTATTGAAGAAGTTATCAAAGCGATCGCAGGCGATGCCTCTAAAGCAGGTATCTTCAACAATGCGGCTCAAGCTTGGAACCACAGCTTCTATTGGAAGTGCATGAAGTCCAATGGCGGCGGGACTCCTACAGGAGCCTTAGCAGATAAGATTAATGCTGACTTTGGTAGCTTCGAGAAGTTTGTCGAAGCCTTCAAGACAGCAGGTGCTACTCAGTTTGGTAGCGGTTGGGCTTGGTTAGTTCTCGATAATGGCACCCTGAAAGTTACCAAGACTCCAAATGCAGAAAATCCCCTGACAGCAGGGCAAACTCCCTTACTGACGATGGATGTTTGGGAACACGCCTATTATCTGGTTTACCAAAATCGTCGTCCCGACTATATCAATGACTTCATTACTAAACTAATTAACTGGGATTTTGTCGCAGAAAATTTTGCGGCGGCTAGCTAGTATCAGTGGTCAGTGGTCAGTAATCAGTAATCAGTAATCAGTTACCATTAATTCCTCTATTTATCAGGATTTTGCCGGTTGATGACTGGTTAGTTATTTCTGCCAAGCTGCACTAGGATCACTTTTCAGTGATCAGTTATTGAGGGAGTAGTGAAATTCTCAAATGCTACTCCCAATTGTTTACCTTATTGCTTGGTTGCATTGTCATGGATAGTAGAGACTTAGCACGCTACATCGAAGAAACCAACGGCATTTCTAAACCTTGGTTGTTAGTGCAATTACGCCTGAAAAAATTGCAAGAAAATCGCGTAAATCTGTCGCCAGAAGAGTATATGCGCCAAGTAGAAGATATTCACCAAGATATGATGAATTTAGGTGAATGGTGGCGTGGAATTGAAGATCAAGTTTTCAAGCCGTAATGCTGTTTAAGGAACTGGTTGCCGAAATTAACGGTCAATCGCCGTGAAAATCTGCTAGATAAAAAATATAATATAAGACTCCGTAATTTGATATACACCCTATTCATGCAGCCAAAAACCGCTAAAATAAATAATTGGATCTTTTATAAGAAAGGTTGCACCCTGAAGTTATTCATACAAAGATTGCCACTCAACCTGTCTTAGCCTGTCAAGCAAACAGGTCAAAGATAAAGCATAGTAATAGGTGTAGGCTACACGCAGTTAAAGTGAGTGTACATCAACAGGAGGCATAGCAATAAAGGAGATAACTGAAAAACATACATGGTCAGTCAGAAAAAAACAGCTACTAAAGATATCGGTTTTACCCACGAGGATTTTGCCGCCCTTCTCGACAAATACGACTATCATTTTAGTCCTGGAGATATTGTTCCAGGAACTGTGTTTAGCATGGAACCCAAAGGGGCGCTGATTGATATTGGGGCAAAAACAGCCGCCTTTATTCCGATCCAGGAAATGTCAATCAACCGAGTTGACGACCCTATGGAGGTACTACAATCAAACGAGACGCGGGAATTCTTCATTTTGACCGACGAAAATGAAGACGGACAGCTAACCCTTTCTATTCGCCGTATTGAATATATGCGGGCATGGGAAAGAGTACGCCAGCTACAAAAAGAAGACGCTACAGTACGCTCCAACGTCTTCGCAACCAATCGTGGCGGTGCTTTAGTCAGAATTGAGGGATTGCGAGGATTTATTCCTGGCTCTCACATTAGCACTCGCGAAGCCAAAGAAGATTTGGTCGGCGAGGAACTGCCATTAAAGTTCTTAGAAGTAGATGAAGAACGCAATCGACTCGTTTTGAGCCATCGCCGCGCCCTAGTAGAGCGCAAGATGCACGGTTTAGAAGTGGGCCAAGTCGTCACGGGAACGGTTAGAGGAATTAAGCCTTACGGTGCTTTCATCGACATTGGCGGTGTCAGTGGGCTACTGCATATCTCAGAAATTTCTCACGACCATATCGACACGCCTCATAGCGTCTTTAACGTCAATGATGAATTGAAGGTCATGATCATTGACTTGGATGCAGACAGAGGGCGTATTTCTCTATCGACCAAGCAATTAGAGCCAGAAGCTGGGGATATGCTCAAAAATCGCCAGTTAGTCTTCGAGAAAGCCGAAGAAATGGCGGAAAAATACCGTCAGAAATTGAAGGCTGAAGCAGAAGGAAAAGCTCTTGAAGAGGTAGACATTCCTCCTGCACTAGATCCTGAAGAAGAATTGATGGTAGTCGCAACGGAAGAATAAGCCTAACTGCTTCTGAGGCTGGTTACAAAAGATCTAGATGAACAAAGAGGGTAATCCCTCTTTTTTTGTCGACTTTTTTCGTCATTTCGCCCAGAGAATCAATCCTAAACCCTAGAACGGGTAAAAGCCAGAAAACCTAGTCAATAGTGACTGACACTATCGATCGCCCTGTCAGGTGCTGTAAACTAGCAGAAAGAGCCAAAGTTAACTTTTGTTACAAAAACATTAATGGTCGCTGCTGTTTCCTTAGAAGGCGTATACAAGGTTTATAACAAAATTCCCGTCGTCAATGACCTCTCCTTCCAAATCGAGGCGGGAGAGATGTTTGGACTTCTCGGCCCCAATGGAGCGGGAAAATCCACGACGATTCGGATGTTAATTACTTTAACCCAACCAACCCAAGGTCGAATTGAAATAGCAGGTTACGATATCAGTCGTCATCGAGATCAAGTCAAGCGCAATATTGGGGTAGTTTTGCAACAAATTAGCGTCGATGGAGATCTCTCTGTTTGGGAAAATATGGAGTTTCATGGACGAATGCAGCATATTCCCAACCCCAAACGCCAAAAACTGATCGATCGCTGGTTAGAATATGTAGAACTAGCCGATCGCAAGGAATCTCTCGTCAAAACCCTTTCTGGCGGGATGAAACGTCGCTTGCAGATCGCTAGGGCACTGTTGCATCAACCGCAAATTCTCTTTTTAGACGAACCTACAGTAGGATTAGATCCTCAAACTCGCCGCCGCCTCTGGGAAATTATTCGCGATTTAAATCGTCAGGGGATGACAATTCTACTGACAACTCATTACATGGAAGAAGCAGAATTCTTATGCGATCGCATCGGTATCATGGAGGCTGGTAAACTAATTGAATTAGGAACGATGGATTATTTTCGTTCTAAGTATGGAAAGGGGTTAGCGGTTAAACAAGCAGGCGATCGCTTGGAATACAAATTCTTTCCTACCCTCGAAGCAGCTAATGCTTATTTGGATACTTTGCCCGATAAAACAGGAACAATGACTCGCGCGTCTAATTTAGAAGACATTTTTGTCGAACTAACAGGCCACCAACTCGATTAGTACAGTTATCAGTTATCGGTGCAAGGAGTTCAGGAGTTCAGGAGTTTAGGAGTCAGTAGTAATTAGTTCTCTGTTTACCAATCACCAGTCACCGATCACCAATCACTAATCACCAATCACTAATGACCAGATTAGCAACAAAAATTGAAGCTATTCTTTACCTTAAGGGTCAACCGCTTTCCTTGACAGAAATTGCTGAGTGTGCAAGATGCGATCGCGACGAAGCTGAAGAAGCAATTATCGAATTGATGTCAGACTATGCCCATCGAGATAGTGCTTTAGAAGTCGTGGAAACCCCAAAAGGTTACAGCCTACAGTTGCGTTCCACCTTTGAAAACCTGCTACAGGAGTTAGTTCCGGCTGAATTGAAAACGGGTGCCTTGCGAACTTTAGCCGCGATCGCGCTCAAAAGTCCCATCCTCCAGGCAGATTTGATAGAATTACGGGGTAGCAGCGCCTATCAGCAAATTCAAGAATTGGTAGAATTAGGTTTTATCCGCAAACGTCGTCAAGCTAACGGCCGTTCCTATTGGTTAGAATTAACAGATAAATTTCATCAGTACTTTGAAATTGACGAACTATCTCAAGCGCTTTCAACTCTTCCGATTGGTGATTGGTGATTGGTGATTGGTGATTGGTGATTGGTGATTGGTGATTGG
>CAYTUO010000350.1:2923-4977 GCA_964441015.1 uncultured Pleurocapsa sp. | reverse complement strand
CTTTATTACACTGGCATTTACCTAATAGTTTAGCATAATATCTCCTGAAGAACCTACTCAGGCATTAGAGTTAAGTCGTATGCTATTTAATCAAATTCAACGCATTAATGAATCACCGGAGTAAGAAAATTTTTTTCCTTTCCCCTTTCCCCTTTCCCCTTTCCCCCTTTTGCTGGTTATGAATGAGTGCCTTAACTTAGCGGCATTCTTGCCTGAGTCTAAGGATGAGTCATTTTCTTCTTCGTTTTGTTCGATTGTTTGGGATGATCTGTCAAGTTGTTGATCTTGGCGCAGTTCGTATTTTTCGCAGTAATATTGAGCGAGTTGTCGCGGCTCGTTTTGAAGCTTTTGTAGTTTTTTGCCTCGCTCCTCTAAATCCCTTAAATAATCTTTAATTCCCTCTGGGAAAGAAGCATGAATTTGAGAAGTGGCGATCTTACCTTTTTGCGATCGCTCTTTTTCTCCAGTCCAAACTTTGATTCGGTGTAGTCCTGGTCGAATGGGATTATTCTTTTTGTCACCACCTTTGAACGAAGAAGTAGGAATAATGAGATCTATATTAGTATTGGTTTTTTTATAGGGGAGTTTGCTTAAATCTTTTGGGGCTAATGTCCCTTTGGCAAAGCGAAACTGGTCGGGAAACCCTAGTCGATGTTGAATAACGTGTTCTACTGTTCCCGATAGTTCTGTTGCCAAAGTGGGAGAAATTTTGCCATGACAGTCTCCTACCTGTCTCCACGCTACATCATCTGGTAAAATGTCACCATTTTCTCCGGTTGTGTCATCGACAACTAGAACATTCATTTCTTTAAAAACGGCATTGGAGCAGCTTCCCAAAAAGATTGACCCATAAGCCCCTCGGTCTTTGCGATCTGGGCAAAGTTTCTCAATTGTCTCTAGACAGGAGCGTGGACCATAAAGTAAACGGTTTGATGATGACAGCAGTAGAACATGACCGTCTGGGTGTTGATAGAGATCGTCTACTGTACTTTTTTCATCAATATGACCAAAACTAAATGGTGTATTCGGAAAATATAGCTCTAATAAAGTGTTATCTAGTTTTTCTGTTAAGATAGGTTCGTCAACGAGAGTCGGATTTTCGGACTCAATCCATTGGTTAAGACGAGTATCAAAATGTTTAAAAGCTAATGTCATAGAAGCGTCAGTCTTTGAAAAACTGAATAACCAATTAAGTTAAAACTTTAACAAAGTCGTCAGAGGACAAAATATTTGGCTTAATTAAATTGTTCTTGAAGCAGGAGAAAGAATATGGAAAAAGCTAGGGCTTATGATGATTGGTCGCCAATGCACAAAAGAATGTACAATCCTGATGGTTCCATGAAGAAAGAATATAGAGAAGAGTTGTTAGAATCGGGTACAACGCTATTCGATACGTTTTATATGGAATCTCGCAAGATGAAAGAAGTCAAAGACTTCGAGGAACGAGAGCAGCTTTGTTTAGAACGTTATGGTGAAACTTATTCATCTATGACGGCTCGCCGTAGTCAAAAACTTACTCCTGCCCAACAGGAAAAGAGACAGCAGCAAGCTCTCGATTCTGGGGAAGAACTGTCATCGCTTCCCTATCATATGGAACCAGACGAGTACTACGATTATTACGCCGATTATCCCTGCTAAACCTGGGGGATGGGGGTCAGCCAAGAAATTCGGGAGAAGAGAAAATTCTGGTCAGCTTTGTAGAAAATTATATTTAGCAACAACAGATTTGTCCAGAAAAAAATCAGCCACCAGGAATAAATCTGGTGACTGATTTTTAGGAACGCGATCGCATCGGCAATCTGCATACGATTTTCGTCAATGTTCGCCAACTTGTTTCCGGCGAACATTCTTAGGGGCAAAAACGCCGGATGCTGTATGGGGTAAAGATTTTTCCGGCGAACAAAACGATCGGAAAATTCTGCCGATTGGGTCGAAGGAGAGCGATCGCGTTCTAACTACCAAGGCATCTGATGAGGAGTCGGGTCAATCCAAAGGGACAAATACCCCAAAGCCCGTTGGCTCCGGTTGACCCACTGAGGAACATTCTTGAAGGT
>CAYTUO010000350.1:0-2913 GCA_964441015.1 uncultured Pleurocapsa sp. | reverse complement strand
TGTTCCATCATTCGTCACCTGGACGGCGGTGATGAGGTTGGCTAGTTTGAAGCGGATGGTTTTGACGATCGGCATAGCTTAATTAAGTTAGCGAGGTTTGAGGTTTGTGTCTGGCTTGATGGGGTGGCTCTAAGCGAACACGCCATTTTTCATCAATTTCTGCGGTTAGATCGCAGAGTTCTTTAGCCTTCTGTTCAGCTTCTTGAGCTAGGAATAGTAGCTCAAGCAAGGTTTTTTCATCTGGGAGTTGTTTCATGATAATTTCTGCAAGCGATTAAGAAGTCGTTCGATCTGTATTTTAGCTTCCAATACCTTTCCCAACTCAGTTGAGAGATCTTCTCCCGCTTCTAAAAGAGTTTCAGGAGTTATGTCTGTTGACGATAGCCGATTAATCGTGATTTCAACTCGTCTTCTGGAGATTTCTACAAACAGAAGAGTGTTAGAAAAAGAGGCAAAAAACTGAATCAGAATCACGTTGTCTGAGAACTCGGCAATTATAGGGCGAACAAGGTTAATTCCAGAGAGGGCTTTCTCTTCTGTCTCGTCTAGCTCTTGATTTAATCGATTAATCAAGGCTTGAAGTTCTGGTGGAATGGTCATAGACAAATCTGTTGGACAAGCAAAAAAATTTTCGACCCCGCATTTCAAGCCGGGTCATATAAGTTTACATGGCGAGTTGTATGGCTAAAGCTCCAGAGAGAATTTGCCGCAAACCCGTAACGAGATCGCAACCTGTCCTGCTCATCAGACAAACTGCTGTGTGGTCAATTCCTAGTGGTTTCCACAACGGTTTTAACCAGTTCAGCTTGGCTAACTTATCGTCGATCGCCTGAGAATTAACTGTAGCATCAATCCCAATGAGCCAACCTCGAAAGTTTACGGTCTGGTCTAAACCAAATACATAATCTAGAATGGTAGTAGTCGAAATAGATTCCCAGTCCAAAATAATTTTGTAGGATTGGGATTTTTCGTTTCTGACCGGAATGCCAAATTCTTTGAGCAAAAACGGCTTGGCTGCTTTCAACCGTTGGCGACCAACAGGAGTCGATTTAGCGATCGCAAGTAATTGGCGATTAGAGAAGGAAACCGAGTTAACGGTTGGGGTTTTAGCGATTGCCCTTGATAGCGCATTTTCTCCAATTCGGGACTTCGGAGATGGTCAGAGTAGAAGACAGAAGTCGCTTGGCTTCTTCTACAGAAGGAGTTAGGGATGGGATTGTCCGTGCGATTGCGCTCCGCGCACTGCCAGAGGCAATCGCACTTAGCTTGGCAGATTCGATTAATTCAGTTTTGATAGGAAATTTGTAGAGTCCAGCAAAGACCAATTCGATTTGCGAGATCGTCGGTTCGGTAGAGTTGAGTTCGGGTTGCGATTGTGGTTGTTGCCAGCCAGTCATTTTCTGAATGAAGACGCGAATTCCTGCATCTCGGAACAATCTCAAAGCTCGTTTGGCATCTGCTGTTGTTCGTCGGGCATCGAGAGCGTAATATTCGATGATGCAACCGCAAGCCCAATCAGCAATAATTCTGGCATTCTTGTAGGAGTGTTTTGCCTTCAACTCAAACTCCTTGCCCTGTAAAGGTTTAAGGGATTCTACGTCTAGTTTGCCTACAACTGATTTTTGCAATAATTCGTTGATAGAGGAGTGCGCTACTCCGCACATCAACGCCAGTCCAGACGCAGACATCCCGCTTTCACCAGTTTGCGTAACCGTAAAAAACTCGACTCCGTTTTCGACAGTGCGAATGATTTCGTTGCTCATAAATTTTTGATGAAAATTTTCTCAACTAAACTGAGCGAAGCTCGTGAAATTCCTTACTTATCGAGGAAAATTCTTGACAATCAAGCGAACTCCCGATCTTTCTCCCCTAAAAAAATCCCACCAGCGATAATTGCTGATGGGATTGATGTTTTAGAACGGAATTTCGTCGTCGTAGACTTCTGTCGCTGACCCATTGGTTGAGGCAAAAGCTGGTGCAGTGGTAGCTCCCTGTGTTTTGGCGACCGTAGCTACAGGCATCGATTGCGTTCGCTGCATCGAATCAACGCGATCGCTACTTGCACCTTCTGTAACACAAATATTCCGCTCAATCGTTAGCAAGCATCGATGATTGGGATGTTCCTGAGTCGGTTTATAAACAGTCATCCGTCCAGAAATTACTTGTACGCTGCCTACTCCCGACTGCTGTAAGCTAACTGCCGTATGTCCAAAAGCTTGAAACTTTAATGGACGGACTTGATTCTCTTTATTGTCGTAAAACTTGAACGAACAAGTTCCGTTGACAACCAGCGTTCCGTCCTTTGTATAGCCCGATTCTACTGCATCGATGCGGATTTTCAGTTGAATGTTATTCATTTTCGACTCCTATTACGTTGTCACTCTAAATGCCCGAAGGGAAAAAAAATCCCACTCGCGAGATTGTAGAAACCTCGTGAGTGGGAATTGATTAGAAGTCCGCCCCATTTTTTGCAGTGGTCGTAGTCATCGAAGTAGTGGGCTGATTATCTGACTTGGATGACAGCAGTTCTAGATTCGTGACATTGACAACTGGCTTTGACCGTGGTCTTCCAGTCGAGGAGTCAACCCACTCCTCTAACTTGAACTCACCCGTGACGGCAATAAGAGAGCCTTTGCTGGTATAATTTGTAACAATCTCGGCAAGTTTGCCCCAGAAGCTCAAATCAAACCAGTCCGGCTCATCATCTTTTCGGTTGCGGTTGACTGCTAGAGTGCATTTGGCCAGCGATGCCCCTGAATCGAAGATTTTAACTTCGGGATTTTTACCGAGACGACCAACAAGATTGATGACGTTGAGGTTATCAGACATAGTAATGCTCCTATTTTTTTTGTCATTAGTATTAGACATCTCCAAAATAGTAATATGAGGTACTAAAAGAAGCTAAAATAAATT
>CAYTUO010000349.1:0-4981 GCA_964441015.1 uncultured Pleurocapsa sp. | reverse complement strand
TGCTTTGACTGCTTCGGCTGCTGAATTAACAATAAATTCTGGTGCAGTAAAAGATTCATCTGCTGGTTCAATGTCTTCTAAAGGCAGATGCATGAGTTTACCAATATTATCAAAATCACTCATATTAAAAAATACTCCTTAGCTAAAGCAAGATAATAGTTATATGCAGTTTTATGAGTTAAAGCGGCTGGAATACCAGCAAATCCAGCATTGGCAACAATAGCATATTCAGGAAGAGTAAAGATAGATTTATCCAAATTACCTCTAGTTGCTTTTGGATAGTAGTATGGCGATAAATCTGCATTAATGTGATCGCCATTGGTTTTTAAGAGAGAATCAATATAATTCTGCGATCTTTGTATTGAAGCGTCTGTTTGTTTATGGTTATTAAAGAAGATTGGTAGGGCAATAGGTCTTCCATCGTCTCTTTTATTTTGTATCTGTGAAATATATTGTTGAATGACTTTTAGAGAATTTTTGAGAGAAGCAAAGTTGTCATGTTGAGTAGGAATTAAAACAACATCTGAGGCATAAACACAGCTTTGGCTAAAAAATGTCCAGTTTGTCGGACAGTCAAAAATAATGTGGTCATATTGAGCGAATAAAGGCTCGATTAATTTTCTTAAGCGAGAAGAGCCTCCCTGTATTTTAGCTTGATTGTCGAACTCCATATACTTTTCAAGCCCGGAGTCAGAAGGAATTATGTCAAAGATATTTCTTGGCTGAGGCTGATTTCTGAATTTGACTTGAAACTTCTGAATGGTGTTTTGAACATTTATCTTAGGGTCAATTAAGCAATCAGATAATTTATTTTTTCCTTCTTGTTTTCTAAGAGAAGTTGTTAAATCTCCTTGTTGCGGATCGAAATCAATAACAAGAACTTTTTTACCTGAAACTCCAAGAGTTGCTGCTAAATTTGCTACTGTTGTTGTCTTTCCAACACCTCCTTTATCATTGTAAACACAAATAGATAAAGCTTTAGGAGTATTGTTTATTAAATTTTTGATTTCAGCAACAATTTGATTGATATTACTGTGCTTTATTAAATAGTTTTGTATGGCGGGAAAAACTACTTTTCCATGTCGCCGAAATAGCTGAATATGAGTAGCATTAGTAATAATTCCCCATTGAGCAGTGTGACAGTTAGGTGCAAGTAAATATCTTTTAATTTGGTCTTTAGTCTGTTTATATTGAGGAGTTCCTTCTGCTAAATTAATCAAAGCTCCAGCAGTTGTTGCTCGTCCTTTAGCTTCAATGAGAAGAAAAGGATTATTTCTAGTACTTTGAAAAATATCGCTACCGCTATTCTTTCTAGCTGCATAATCTACTCTATCGGTTCCATTGCCTGTTGGAAATTGGGGAAACCATTCTTGTTGGGTAAACCCAAGTGCTTCTAAAAGAGGCACTACGAAGTTTTGACAGATCAGTGGTTCATTCGCATTGTTTGGAATGTTATTTAAAATTTGGTTCCAATTGATGCCTGTCTGGGGTGTTGCGTGTTGTACAGGGGAGGAGCTTGTCATTACTACCTATTTGAGAGCTACAGTTTTAATAGTTCCCAAAGATGTAGGGAAAGTAACATTGATCGCCGTGTTTGAATAGAGAACTGGTATTGCGATCGCCATTGGCAATTTAAATTTCCCTTTTTAAGAAGCCTTCTTATCTAACCTTGTCAGAAAATTAAGCTGAGAATCACTAAAATTCACTTCGCGTAACTCAGCCAGTTGTCAGTATATAGTGACTTGCATTTTAAAAGTTATTAGAAATTATTAGCAATAGTAGTACAATACCTCATACGGAGGCGATCGCCTATCAGCATTGACCTCGACTGAAACTAGACCAAGGAGAAAACATAGAAAACAGTGAACAAGATTTCTAGGAGGGTATTTTTAGGAACTGGGGCAGCAGCCGCAACGGTAGCAGCCAGCCAACTGATAACAAGTTGCACTAAACCAACAAAACAAATTAACCTCTATTCATCCCGCCACTACAACACCGATACTCAACTGTATGACGACTTCACTAAACAAACGGGAATCAAGGTGAATGTTGTTGAGGGAGAAGCCGATCAACTCCTCGAACGCATCAAAAGCGAAGGAACTAGCGGCCCGGCAGATGTTTTCGTTGCCGTCGATGTGGCGCGTCTTTGGCGTGCAGAAGAAGCGGGGATTTTTGCTCCTGTGACCTCTCCCGTCATTGAACAAAGAATTCCCAAATATATGCGACATCCTAAAGGTTACTGGTTTGGTTTTGCCAAGCGATCGCGAGTCATCATGTATAGCAAAGAGCGAGTCAATCCCTCAGAACTCTCTACCTATGAGGATCTCGCCAATCCCAAATGGAAAGGCAAAATTGTCGTTCGCCCCGCCAACAATACCTATAATCAATCGTTGGTTGCCTCCTTAATCGTGGCCCGTGGCGAGCAAGAGGCAGAAAAATGGTGTCGGGGTTTAGTGGCCAACTTAGCACAGCCACCGCAAGGCAATGATATGAACCGCATTGAAGCCGTTGCTTCTGGCGTGGCCGATTTGACGCTAGCAAATACCTACTACTTCGTTCGCTTTGCCAAATCCGAAGATCCTGCCAAACAAGAAGTTTTCAAAAAAGTTGGCGTATTTTTCCCCAACCAAAAAGATCGCGGGGCGCACGTCAACCTCAGTGGTGCGGGTTTGGTGAAAACCTGTCCCAATCGAGAAGAAGCCATTAAATTTCTAGAGTTTTTAACCAGCGACACCGCTCAAGTCTTTTTAACCAAAGATAACTATGAATATCCCGCCGTCGATGGTTTATCCCTAGATCCAGTTCTCGCTAGTTTAGGTTCTTTCAAGCCAGATTTAACCGATATTGCTGCTTACGGGCCCAATCTGGCTAAAGCCGTAGAAGTCATGGCCCGTGCTGGTTGGAAATGAGTTCTCAGAGATGCGATCGCGCGTTTTCTGGGGTCTTGAAGTTCAAGGAATAAAGAAGTGTTTAAATTTGGAATTTTGAATTGCTTATGTCCAATTTTCCCCTTTGGTTACCGCCGATTAAACCCTGGAGTCGTCGTCAGTTGCTTAAGTGGGGATTAGCAGGAACAGGAATGATGGCAGGCGCGATCGCATGGCGTAACTTAACGCATACATCAACCTCAGTCAGAATTCCCGCGATCAAGGAAGACACTGTTTCAGCCACCAGCAATCCTTTTAATCCGATGCTTATTTTGCGAGATTTTGACTATGGCACGATAAAACAGGAAAACGGGCGTAAAATTCGAGAATTTCAAACGATTGCCAATAGTTCTACCCTACAGCTAAATTCTGCCGTCTCTTTCGTTAGCTGGAACCTCAACAATCGCGTTCCTGGCCCCACCTTGAGAGCAACAGAGGGCGATCGCGTTCGGGTCATTTTTCGCAATGAAGGTGGACACGCTCACAGCTTACACTTCCACGGCATTCACCCTTCCGAAATGGATGGAGTCAAACCCGTGCGTAATGGAAAAGAAACGATTTATGAATTTGAGGCCAAACCCTATGGCGTTCATCTCTATCACTGTCACGTCGAACCAGTTACTCGCCATATCAGCAAAGGATTGTATGGGATGTTTATTATCGATCCTCCCAAGCGCCGTCCTCCCGCCGATGAAATGGTGATGGTAATGGGAGGGTATGACATCGATAACGATCGCCACAACGAATTGTATGCCTTTAACGGATTACCCAACTACTACCGCGATCGCCCCATTTTTATCTATCAAAATCAGTTGGTGCGACTGTACATCCTTAACATGATTGAGTTCGATCCGGCCGTTACTTTTCACATTCATGGAAATATGTTCCGCGTCTATCGCACAGGAAGAAGCCTAACCCCTGATGAAGAAACCGACGTAATCACGATGGGCACGGCTGAACGCCATATCTTGGAATTTTCCTATCCCTATCCAGGAAAATATATGTTTCATCCCCATCAAGATGGCATCGCTGCCTCTGGCTGCATGGGGAATTTTCAGGTGATCCCCAGTTAAATTTCGTTAAAATTATTGATTTTTACTTAGGAGGTTAAATTATGTCACAATTTCGTTTATTTTCACTCGCTAGTGCTATAGCAGTCTCAATCGCGCTGACTAGCTGTGGGAGCAACCAAACGACTAATTCTTCAGCGCCAGAAGCGAATAGTTCTCCTGCAACTGTGGCAGAAACCACCGCTAGCGAGAAAAACCAAGATGTAGATTATATGGTGTCTTTGGGGTTGATGAAAGGACACCTACTCGTTGCCAAGGAACTGCTCGATGAAGGACAGCCAGAATTAGCAGAACCTCATGTAGGCCATCCCGTGGAAGAACTCTATGCGGATGTAGAAGGTGAGTTGTCAGCACGAAATGTACCTGAATTTAAAACCACTTTGAATCAATTACACGAGTTAGTGAAATCTACCCCCAAAGATCCGAAAATCGTCACTCAATATGAAGCGTCTATTAAAGCCATTGATGGAGCGATCGCAGCAATACCAGAAACTCAGCGACAGTCTCCTCAATTTGTTTTAGAGGCGATCGATGGGTTGTTAGATACAGCAGGAGAAGAGTATGAGGCAGCGATCGCTGATGGAAAATTTTCTGAGCTAGTTGAGTATCAAGATTCACGAGGTTTCGTTCTCTATGCGGACACTCTCTATCAAAGTATTGCCGAACCAATGAGCAAAGAAAACCCCAAAACCAAGGAGGCGATCGCCGCTAGTTTCACAGAACTTAAGAAGGCATGGCCCTCCGTTAACCCACCTGCGTCTCCAGTCATGACCCCTGAACAAGTTTCTCAACTCATCGGCGCGATCGAAAAGAACAGCCAGCCTTAAAATATAACGATAATCATTTTTATAAAGGTGTGAGGACAAAATCAATACGGTTCGGTTAAGCTCTAAGCAGTATTGAGGATGGAAAACGATCTTGTTTCCAAAGTAAGGGAGAGATTTGAGTGCGATCGGCAACCTGAAACATGAGTGAGCGCACAGC